>JBBQMW010000061.1:0-22095 GCA_038329265.1 Bacteroidales bacterium
CCACCAAATTATTTTACCAAAAAGTTTAACCGGATAGTTAAATTTGTTTTTTGATTAGATTCTTCATTTTGGAATTTGAAAAATGGTTTAATTAAAAATCAAATGTTTTTACTTGTCAGGATTTTCTGTCAGAATCACTACCTTTGAAAATACAAAATGTAGAAGGGAGGCTATCTGAATATGACCACAATAGAACTTAATAATCGCAAATACTCGCTCATTGAAGAAATCATGCGTATTGATAGCGACGTAGTTATCGAAAAGATAGAAAAACTTATTGATAGCGAAAAAAGGTATCCTAAAAGCCCCTTGTCTTATACAATAGAAGAATTAAAGCAAGAGGTTGCTGAATCTGAAAGCGAAACCGTTTTGTATAGCCAGGACGAAGTTAAAGCTATGTCTTGGAAAAAGTAAAGGTGTTTTGGAAGTCCAGAGCTATTTCTCAACTGAAAAAACAATCAGAATGGTATGCCACAAATATGGGAGCATCTGCTGCTGATAAATTCTGAACTGGAATGATTACTGCGGGAGACCTGCTAAGTGCAAACCTTACTTGGGTAAAATAGAACCAGTGCTCGAAGATTCTGCAAAAACTTACCGATCATTGATACACCACAAGGATTATAAAATAATCTATACTTTTGAAGGTGATAATAAAATTCAAATTGTTTCGATATGGCATTGTTGCAAAACTTTATCTGAGATTTTTTTATAAATATTCCTTCAACAGGCTAATTGTTTTTAACCGAAAAATGGTAAATTTGATCTGGTGTCGTTTAAGGATTGGCACCAATGTTTCAGTTTATCTTACGTGTTCATAATTAGAATATTAACCTTAAAATTTATAGCTATGGCAAAAGGAGTAGATACGCGAAAGAACGAAAAAAAGGAACCTACCAAAACCTTAAAAGAAAAAAGACTGGAAAAGAAGACTAAAAAAGACAAGAAATAAATCTTGTAAAAATCGATTTTTCCATCAATTCGTTCAACAAAGAGCCGGAGTTCAATCCAGCTCTTTGTTTTTTAGTAACATTCAAAACATTCAAATAAATAATTATCTTTCCACGACTAATTCAATTTATTAAACCACGAGTTATGAAAAAGTATTCGATAAAATTTACCTTTTTGGTGTTTGCACTTTCGTTATTTATGGCATGTACACCAGCCAAACCAAAGAATGAAGGTTGGATTCAACTTTTTAACGGCAAAGACCTGAACGACTGGAACGTCAAAATTACAGGCTTCCCATTGAACGAGAATTTTGGAAATACCTTCAGGGTAGAAGATAGTTTACTGAAAGTGAGATACGATCAGTACACACAATTTGACGGACATTTCGGACACATTTTCTATAAAAATCCATATTCGCATTATAAAATCAGGGTTGAATACCGATTTGTTGGTGAACAATGTCCGGGTGGAGCAGGCTGGGCGCTTCGCAACAGCGGAATCATGATTCATGGTCAAAGTGCCGAAAGCATGGAACTCAATCAGGATTTTCCGGTTTCGATTGAAGTTCAATTACTGGGTGGAAATGGAACAGACGAACGTTCAACTTTAAACCTTTGTACTCCTGGAACTAATGTTGTATTGAATGATTCGTTATGGACTGTTCATTGCACCAATTCTACTTCGAAAACCTATCATGGCGAACAGTGGGTAACTGTTGAAGTTGAGGTTCAGGGAGATTCGATCATAAAACACATCATTGATGGACAAACCGTTCTGGAATATTCAAAACCCCAATTAGACGATCGCGATCCTAACTTTCAAAAGCTTCTTCCTACTGACAAAAACATCATGCTTACTAAAGGTTCAATCTCCTTGCAGGCTGAGAGTCATCCAATTGATTTCAGGAAGGTTGAATTACTGAACCTGGGCGACGATTGCAAATAAAGAAGTCTCTCTCCAGCCTCTGCCCGAAAGTGAGAGGCCAGGCGCAGTGTAGGTTCTGAAGGTTTGATAAAAAAAAGAAAAGTCAGTCAAAGGATATTTTGAAAATTTAAATATAATTTTGAAAGTGACATTTTTTTTAGCCCTCTCTTTTTGGTAACTGAGTTTATCGAAGTTGGAGGGGGTTGGGGGAGGCAAATTATGGAACGATATTTCTGGTCGAAAGGACTTTTAAAAAATCAGCTCGAGATAATGCACGGTTCTGAACGAATTGGTTCAATAGTTTGGGAAAGTCTGGTGGGTTCGAAGGCTCATGGCATGATCAATGGTCGCCGGTTTATGCTCAGTCGCGAATTTTTCCTTTCCAAATTGGAGATTTATGATGCCAACAATCAGGCCTTTCTGGGCAGTATCATGATCAATCTTTTCAATCCAAAAAGCGATATCATCATCAACGGAAAACGATTTGAACTGGAAGTAAAAAATTTCTGGCAATCGCGCTGGTCCTGGAAATACAATGGCGACGAGCTCATTACCTACCAAAGCAATGAATTTATGTCGAAGGATAAAGGAACTATCGAAGTTTTTACGGCATGCACCGAGGAAATTGAAATCCTGTTGTTGCTCGGCTTATTTGTTCGTAATCAGTTTATCCTTTTTATGATGATGATTCTAATTCTTCTGATTATCGTTATTTTCTAAGGGATGCCTTCCCTCTTGTGGGAGTTTTGAAAGGGGGTTCTTCATTAGATATAGATTTAGAGTTTTTTGGAAGAC
Organism: Bacteroidales bacterium; assembly: GCA_038329265.1. Taxonomy (GTDB): domain Bacteria; phylum Bacteroidota; class Bacteroidia; order Bacteroidales; family Prolixibacteraceae; genus Aquipluma. Next base: position 2,671 of record JBBQMW010000061.1, read on the forward strand.
ACTAAATAGTCTAAATAATAGATTAAATTTGCGCGACTAAAATTCAGGCCTATGTCTTGAATTTTGATAGATGTACCTCAATTTAAGAGAAAAAACAGATGAAACGAGATAAGATTGTAATTGGAATTTCGCAGGGCGACATTAATGGAATTGGATACGAAGTGATTATTAAAACTTTGATGGAACCTCGTATTCTTGAAATGTGTATACCAATTGTTTATGGATCGCCAAAGGTGGCCGCCTACCATAAAAAAGCATTAAATCTTGAATTGCCGAACTTCAACCACATCCGTACGGCCAGTGAAGCTGATTCGCGAAAAGTCAATATCATCAATTGCATCGACGATAACATTCGGGTGGAGCTTGGGAAATCGAGCGAAATGGCCGGTGAAGCATCTTACATGGCGCTCGAAAAATCTGTTGAAGACCTAAAAAACGGAGATCTTGATGCGCTGATTACAGCCCCGATCAATAAAGACAACATTCAATCTGAAAAATTCAATTTTCCAGGGCATACCGAATTCCTGGCCGAACAGTTTGGTGCAAAGGATTTTGTGATGCTGATGGTCAGCGAATCGATGAAAGTGGGCGTTGTGGTTGGCCATGTGCCAATTTCGGAAGTATCTTCGAAAATCACCAAAGGAGCTATCCTGAATAAATTACGCATCATTAATTCATGCCTCGAAAAGGACTTTTTCATCAAACGGCCACGTATTGCAGTGTTGGGTCTCAATCCACATGCTGGCGACAATGGCTTGCTGGGGAAAGAAGAAATTGACATTATCATACCTGCCATCCAACGGGCAAAAGACGAAGGAATTATTGCCATTGGACCCTATCCGGCAGATGGATTTTTCGGGTCAGGCGATTATTCAAAATTTGACGCTATTCTGGCGATGTATCACGATCAGGGACTCATCCCGTTCAAAATGGCTTCGTTCGAACGCGGAGTGAATTACACTGCGGGTCTTTCGATTATCCGCACTTCGCCTGCTCACGGAACAGCTTTCGACATTGCCGGTGAAGATAAAGCATCGCCCGATTCATTCCGCGAAGCCTTGTATTTGGCCATCGACATTCATAAAAATCGTGCTTTGTACAAGGAAATTACCAAAAATCCCCTGAAGAAATACGAGATCAATCAGGGTCAGGTTGACGAGTCGATTGACTTTGCTGCGATTGAAGAAGGAAATTAATAACATTTTGGTGTATGTTCGAATATATTAAGGGTGCTGTTGTCACTCTGAAACCATCTCATATCATACTGGAAGCCAATTCTATCGGCTATTTCATTACTATTTCGCTCAACACTTATACACAGTTAAACGGAAAGGAAAACGCTAAACTGTTTATTCATCAGGTGATTCGCGAAGATGCCCATCCGCTTTACGGCTTCGCCTCCGAAACCGAACGCGAACTATTCCGCATGTTGATTTCGGTGAGCGGAATTGGATCAAATACGGCAATCATGATGTTTTCGTCACTCTCACCCGACGAAATCAGAAGCGCGATTTTAACCGAAAACATCAATCTCCTGAAAAGCATCAAAGGAATCGGTATAAAAACCGCACAACGGGTTATTATCGATTTAAAGGATAAGGTTGGAAAGTCTCCTGCCAGCGAACAAATTGTGTCATCGGCAGACAATACATTGCGAAATGAAGCGTTATCTGCTTTAGTCATGCTGGGATTTGTGAAAAAATCGGTTGAAAAAGAATTGGATAAAATTTTATCGGTGCAACCAAATCTGTCAGTTGAAAGTGTAATCAAACTTGCGCTTAAAAGCCTTTAATCAGAAAAAGTTTTCGGAATTGAAAAAGTACGGCAGAAACATACTTCTACTTCTTATCATATCTATTGTTTATGCTTTTGGCGGGAGTCCCTCTGAATCAAGAACGACCATCAGGAATTACAATGTCCTGAAGATATTGCCGGTACCTGCTGATACGGTTAAAATAGATACCACAGGAGTTTTACCTTATCCGTTTAAGGAAGAGCCTGCATTTGCCTATCCCGACAAAAAAGACAGCTCTAAACTGTTCCTGAAAAATCCATCCAACATCAAATCTGAAATTATATATGATCCGGTTACCGGTGAATATATTTTTACCGAAAAGGTGGGGGATTTTAATTACCGCTTGCCCAAATCGATGACTAAAAAGGAATTTCAGAAGTACGACTTTGAACAATCGATTCAGAATTATTGGCGCAATCAAACTCAGATACAGAGCATTGAAGACAAAGGTGGGCTGATTCCAAGGTTGACTATTGGCGGCGAAGCATTCAGCAAAATTTTCGGAAGCAATACCATAGATATTCGGCCACAAGGCTATGTTGAAGTTAGTTTCGGATATCAGATGAATTCCACGGAAAACCCTTCAATTCCGGAGCGTTTGCGCAAAGTTCCAACTTTCGATTTCGACCAGAAAATACAAATGAATGTGACCGGAAAAATTGGCGACCGTATGGAAATGCGGGTGAATTATAATACCGAAGCCACGTTCGACTACGAAAATAAAATGTTCCTTGGATACACTGGCGACGAAGATCAGATCGTCAAGAAGATTGAAGCCGGTAATGTTTCACTTCCGTTGAATGGTTCGCTGATTACCGGAGGGTCGAACCTTTTCGGGATAAAAACCGAATTGCAGTTTGGTAAACTGAACCTCACCACCATCTTTTCGCAATACAAGGGCGAAACAGCAGTTGTGGAGTCGGAAGGTGGCGCCCAGAAGAAAACCTTTGATATTGCGGCTTCCGAATACGATGCCAACCGTCACTTCTTCCTTGCTCAGTATTTTCGCGATCAGTACGACGAAGCACTTAAAACCTTACCCATCATACGGTCGTCAATCACTGTAAATAAAATAGAGGTTTGGGTGACGAATAAATCGAGCAACTTTAAAGAGGCTCGTAATATTCTGGCCTTTATGGATATGGGCGAACACGATCCGAATATCTACAATAAAGTCGGGGCTTTTCAGGAAAATTCAGGTTTTCAGTATCCTGAAAGTGTTTACCCGTTTAACGATGCCAATGGTTTGTACCAGCAGATGACCACAACTTATACAGGTATCCGTCAGTCAGACAACATCAATAAAACACTGGCACCACTTGCCCCAAATTTTGTTGGTGGACAGGACTATGAAAAAATTGAACAGGCACGCTTGCTGAGCGAATCGGAATACGATATTAACCTGAATCTTGGATTCATTTCGTTAAAGTCGTCGTTAAATACAGATGAAGTGCTGGCTGTTGCATTCAATTACACCGCTAACGGAAAGACTTATCAGGTTGGAGAGTTTTCTACTGATGGGGTCAATGCTCCTGAAACATTAGTTCTGAAATTACTGAAAGGAACCAATTTGTCGCCAAAACTTCCGACCTGGAAACTGATGATGAAAAACATCTACGACCTGAATGCTTATCAGCTTTCAAAAGAAGAATTTGTATTTGACGTCATGTATCAGAACGATTCAACGGGTACCTACATTAATTATTTGCCTGAATCAAGAATTGCCAACCACATTCTGATCAATGTTTTGAATCTCGACAATCTGAACTCGCAGCAGGATCTCATGCGTGACGGGATCTTCGATTATGTCGAAGGAATTACGGTCAATTCTTCGACCGGGAAAATTATCTTTCCGGTATTGGAGCCTTTTGGAAAGAACCTGGCCGATTCGATTCAGGACAAAACGTATATTGACAAATACGTCTACTCATCACTATATAACGAAACCAAAACTGTTGCCGAACAGGATGCTGAGCACAATAAATTCAGGATGAAAGGTTCATACAAGGGCTCATCCAGTTCCGAAATTATGGTAGGCGGGCAAAATCTGGCACGTGGGTCGGTAAAAGTTACCGCCGGAGGCCGTGCACTGGTCGAGAATGTTGATTATACCGTCGATTACACCTCCGGAATTGTGAAAATTATCAATTCAGGATTGCTCGAATCCGGAACGCCATTGCAGGTTTCAACCGAAAGTCAGGATATGTTCAGTATGGCCCGCAAAACGCTGATTGGTGCTCATGCCAACTATGCTTTCAGCGATCGGTTTAATCTGGGAGCAACAGTTATGCACATGGAAGAAAGGCCATTGACCCAGAAAATAAATTACGGCGACGATCCGATTTCGAATACAATGCTCGGGTTGGATGCAAGCTATACCAGTGAATCGCAGATGTTGACAACCCTGCTCGATAAACTGCCGTTATATGCGACAAAAGAAAAATCATCTATTTCGTTTGAAGGGGAATTTGCCGAGTTGTTTGCTGGGCATTCGAAGATTATTTCTAAATCGGGGAACGCTTACATCGACGATTTTGAAGCAACAGAAACATCGATTGACCTGAAAACCCGATCAGCATGGGCTTTGGCCAGTACGCCGCAAAAGCAGTCCTTGTTTCCTGAAGCCGGTACCAACGATAGTCTGGCCTATGGTTATAACCGTGCCAAACTGGCCTGGTATGTGATCGATCCACTGTTTTTAAGGAATAGCCCAACAACACCCGATCACATTAAAAGCGACAAAGACCAGCAATCGAACCATTTGGTGCGTGAGGTGTACGAGAACGAAATTTTTCCTGATAAGGAAACCCCGGTAGGTTTGCCAACCAATATTCCTGTTTTCGATTTGGCATTTTATCCACATGAAAGGGGACCATACAATTTCGACAGCAAATCATCCCCTTATTCGCGTGGGGTAAATCCAGACGGAACGCTTCAGGACCCTGAATCGCGCTGGGGAGGTATCATGCGGAAAATTGAAACTACCGATTTTGAGGCCGCCAATATTGAATTTCTGGAATTCTGGGTTATGGATCCGTTTGTGAACGACAGCTTGCAGACAAGTACTGGTGGTGATTTATACTTCAATCTTGGAGACGTTTCCGAAGATATTCTGAAAGATTCACGAAAGTCATTCGAGAATGGCTTGCCAACCACTCCTGAATTAGCCAATGTCGATACAACCGTTTGGGGTCGTGTTTCTAAACTGCAATCGATGGTTCGCGAATTCGATAATAATGTTCAAAGCCGTCAGTATCAGGATCTCGGTTTCGATGGATTGAATGCTGCAGATGAACGGACATTCGATAAAGACTATCTGGGTGCTATGAAAGGTATTCTGAATGATGATGCCTATTCTACCATTCAAAATGACCCGGCCGGCGATGATTTCCATTATTATCGCGGATCAGATTACGATAAGCAGGAATTGAGCATCCTTGAACGGTACAAAAATTTTAATGGTCCGGATGGAAACTCCCCAACTGCAGAAATGTCGCGCGAACCGTATCCGACAACAGCTTCCACCCAGCCTGATATGGAAGATATTAACGGTGATAATACCCTGAATGAATACGAACGTTACTACCAGTATAAAGTGAGTGTGCGTCGCAAAGATATGGTCAAAGGGCAGAATTCCATTTACGACATACGCAGAGCTGCTGTAAAGTTGAAGAATGGTACTATCGACACTGTGAGCTGGTATCAATTCCGGATTCCGGTAAAATCTCCGGATGAAATAATCGGTTCAATTTCCGATTATAAATCCATCCGCTTTTTAAGGATGTTTATGAAAGGTTTTTCAGAGCCTGTTGTGATGCGTTTTGCAACCCTTGATTTGGTTCGGGCCGACTGGCGTAAATACACCAAAGATGTTGACGGCAAACCAGCCGGCGATAATTTTAATACTCAATTCGAAGTTTCATCGGTTAACATTGAGGAAAATGCCAGTCGTAAACCGGTAAACTATGTGCTTCCTCCGGGAATTGAACGGGTGATCGATCCGGCAAATCCACAGCTTCAGCAGCTCAACGAGCAGTCGCTGGTGATGCGCACCATCGATCTGGAAGAAGGACAGGCCAAAGCTGCCTATAAGAGCATCAGTATGGATTTTCGAAATTACAAACGACTTCAGTTGGAAGTTCATGCTGAGAAAGTTAAAGATAAGCCGCTTGAAAACAATGAATTGTCATTTTTTGTAAGGATTGGTTCCGATTACAATTACAACTATTACGAATATGAGATTCCACTCTCACTTACTCCGGAAGGTTTATACAATGGTGAGAACGAATCCGACCGTTATGAGGTTTGGCCAGACGCAAACCGGCTCAATTTGCAGTTGGATGCTTTCTCCGAGTTAAAACTTGCCCGAAACGATGAAATGCGTCAGGCTGGTTCAGGCATAAGTATGGCCTCTGTTTATTCAAAAGCCGATGGAACCCGGATGATAAAAATCAAAGGAAATCCGAATTTGGGCAATGTGGAAGTGATGATGATGGGTATCCGGTACAACAAAGAAGATGCAAATAATTATGGCCCCCGGTCGGTTGAAATTTGGGTGAACGAACTCCGTTTATCCGATTTTGATGAAGGTGGTGGTTGGGCTGCTACCGGAAGGGTTTCGGCACGTTTGGCCGATCTGGGTTCGGTAATTTTTGCCGGACGGCACCGTACCGCTGGCTTTGGTGGTATCGATCAGAAGATGAACCAAAGAGCAATGGATGATTTAACAGAAATGGATTTATCTGCAAACCTTGAATTGGGTAAATTTTTTCCTGAAAAAGCTCAGGTTAAAATTCCGGTTTACATGGGTTTCTCGCAAAGCAAATCAAATCCAAAATATAATCCACTCGATCCGGATATCAAAATGTCTGATGCGCTGAAATCCGCTAACACAAAAAGTCAACGGGATTCGATAAAAAGTGTGGCTCAGGAATTGGTTACCCGCAAGAGTATCAATTTTACCAATGTTAAAGTCGATAAAACTAGTAAATCGGGGAAACCGAAAATTTATGATCCGACCAACTTCTCAGTGACTTATTCATACAACGAAATGATGCGAAGAAGTGTCAATGTGGAGAGGAATTTCGATAAAAACCACCGGGGATTATTCAGTTACAATTATAGCGGAAGACCAGAGCTTATTGAACCATTTAAAAATTCAAAAGTGCTTAGCAATAAAATGTTCAGGCTGATACGTGATATCAATTTCTATCCACTGCCTTCGCAATTTTCATTCAGGACCGATATGTGGCGGCATTACAACGAGATTCAGCTTCGCAACATCGCAAATCCAAACATGATCATTCAGCCAACTTACGACAAAGATTTTATCTGGAACCGGTATTTTGATTTTCGATACAATCTGACACGGAGCTTCGACATCGATTTTTCGTCATCGAATACCTCGCGCATTGATGAGCCTGAAGGCAGTATGAATCGCAGTGATGATGATTATCAAATGAAGAAAGATTCGATCATGAGAAATGTATTGGATATGGGGCGGCCAATTTTATATCACCACTTGATCAATGCCAATTACATGGTGCCAATCAATAAAATTCCTTTCCTCGATTGGACTTCCGCTTCGGCTCGTTATCAGGGAATGTACGATTGGTTGGCCGGACCAAAAACAGACCCATCAGTTGTTCTCGGAAATGTGATCGAAAATTCGCGGCAGGTTCAGCTAAACGGTCAGCTTAACATGGTGACCTTGTACAATAAAGTTGGCTTTTTGAAAACAATTAACCAGAAATACGGAACTAGTTCAAAGCAACAAATGCGCAATCAACGGCCAAAACAAGGACAGGCCGCTACGGCAAAGCAAACTGATCCGGGTAAGGCAAAAGACGAGCCGCGCATCAAAGAAGTTCAATATACAACTGACAATATAAGGTTGAAAGCCAAAACACCAAAATCAATTTTTCACAAGTTGAATACTCAGAATGTTGAGCTCATCGCCACTACAAAAGATGGCACCAAGGTTGAAGGTGAGATGGTCGTTATTAATGAAAATCGCATCAGTTTTACTACGGATAAAAGTTTGGCAGGAGTTAAATTTATTGTGAACGGTAAGGTTGAAGTCAAAAAGGATTTTGGCAAAAAGGCTTTAGAGATATCCACCCGTCTTCTGATGAGTGTTCGTAGTTTCTCCGTTAATTACTCAGCGACCGATGGAACGGTTATGCCTGGGTTTATGCCTGTGCCACGTGTTTTCGGAAACGCAAAATATACGCCGTTAGCTGGCAGTTTCGATAATTCATCGGCTCCATCGTGGGCTCCGGGATTGCCTTTCCTGCTCGGATGGCAGGATAAGGATTTTGCTAAGAATGCGGCTCAAAGCGGATGGTTGTCCAGCGATTCGTCACTCAATCAACCCTATGCCATGTCGCACGCCGAGACCTGGAATTTCCGTGCAAACGTTGAGCCGTTTCCCGATTTGCGAATCGATATGAATGCCAACAGAACCTACTCAGAGCGTTTTTCGGAGTTCTATGTTTACAACAATGCTTCCGGAGGTTTCGATGCATTTAACAAATCGACGCGTGGTAATTTTACCATGTCAATCAATTCGATGCGAACCTCATTCAGCAAAATGAGTACGGGTAAAGAATCAAAAGTACCTCCTTCGAAGGCTTTTGAAACATTGAAAGCCAATCGGATTATCATTGCTGAGAGGCTTGCTACGCAAAGGATTCCCAATAGTCAGGAAGGATATGAACCCGGAATAGTTGATCCCACAACAGGATTTCCGGATGGATACGGTCCAACATCGCCGCAGGTTTTAATTCCGGCATTTATCGCTGCATATACCGAACAATCGCCCGATAAAGTTTCATTGAGCCCATACCCATCGATGAAATACATGCGTCCAAACTGGAGAATAACTTATGAGGGAGCAGTTGCAAAATCGGAATTTTTGAAGAGGTATTGCAAAACACTTAGTTTCAATCATGCCTACCGGTCGAGCTACAATGTTGGTTCGTTTATCTCGAACCTTGATTACAATGAGCAGATGTACGACGATGGATTCAGCTATGTACGGAACAAATTAAACGACTTTATTGGTCCAACGGATATTAATTCGGTAAGTATATCCGAGCAATTTAGTCCATTGATTAACATCGACATTACCTGGCTCAACGATTTTGAAACCCGTCTCGAGTATAAGACTTCAAGAAATTTGGCGCTAAGTTTTTCAAATAACCAGCTAACCGAGATGTTAAGCAATGAGATGGTAATGGGAATGGGTTACCGTTTTACACGAATGGATCTGATCATTAAAACTAAAAAATCGCAACAAGCCTATTCAAATGATTTGAATGTTCGGGCCGATCTTTCCTTCCGTAAGAACAGAACTACCCTTCGGAAAATTGTGGAAGGGGTGGACGACCTTACTGCCGGGCAAGACGCGATTACCCTCAAAACTACTGCGGATTACATGCTGAGCGACCGTTTCCAGTTGCGTTTGTATTTCGATCGGATACTGAATAAACCAAAAGTTGGTTCGTTCAATACCGCAAATACCAATTTTGGGGTCAGCTTCAGGTTCACTTTAGCACAGTAGAAAAAATAGGATGATTCGTATTGAGAAATGAGAAAATGGAAATAGGAAAGTAAACTACCAACCGATTTTTTCTTTTTTCCTTTTCTTCTTTCCTTCTTTTTTCTAATGTCATTGACTTTTTTCAAACATTCCGTGCCGATCCCTTGTTATTGTGTGATAAATTTCATTGTTTTACCACATATATTAGAAACATGACCCAAAATATAAATACAATATGGCTTCCGTGGTGGGGTCTTCTTTCTAAAAAGTAAGAAGTTAGAGCCATATTGGTATTTTAAAATATACAATGGCCTGCTTCTCTTCGGAAAAGCAGGTTTTAAATTCAAATGAAGATGATGATGACAATGAGAAATATTTGGTGGTGGCACAGAAACTTTTCGCAATACCGTGGAAGGAAGTAGCTATCATTGTCATAAAAAATGAAAAAAAGCGGCTTATCGGAACACGGTAAGCCGCTTTTTTTAGTAGCCCCCTTCCCGTTCCCCCGAAGGGGGAATGCTTTTGGGTGTCGGATTAAATGGGACTGTGCCCTGAAAGGGCTGTACATTTTAGCCCGTTGAAGAAATGGATGAATAAATAATGAAGATATAACTGAAAATAATCGCATTGCTTTTTTAAGCCTCCCCTTTTGGGGGAGGTTTGGAGGGGGCTTAAAACTACATACACAATGAAAGAAATTAATGTACAAGTCAGTGTAAAAAAAATCCTTGCCGATACCTTGACTCCGGTGAGTGTTTACCTGAAATTCAGGGATTTATTCCCGAATTCAATTTTACTTGAAAGTTCCGACTATCATGGTCACGAAAATGCCTATTCGTTCATCTGCATCAAACCCATGGCCTGCTTCACAACCGATGGAGGCGAAATCACGATCGAATACAATGGCCGTGAAAAGCTGAACAAAACTGTATCTCCGGAATGTCGGGTCGATCAGCAACTGGATGCTTTTTTCAAGTCGTTCAAATTGTCCGGAGAAACCGAAAACCTGCCAGCAAACGGACTCTTTGGCTACATCAGCTACGATGCAGTGAAATATTTCGAGAAAATTGAGATTGCCGCCGAAAAGAAAGAAGCTTATTCGGTTCCCGAAGTGAAGTACTGTTTTTACAAGTACATCGTGGCCATCGATCACCACAAGGATATGATTTACCTGATCGAAAACCTGATGGAAGGTGAAACCAAAGAAATTGGTCAGATTGAATCGTTGCTCCGGAACCTGACTTTTTCGCCCACCCAATTTGATACTGTTGGCGAAGAAGTTTCGAATATCACCAACGAAGAGTACAAGTACATGGTGAGCAAAGGAAAGGAACATTGTTTCCGTGGCGATGTTTTCCAGATTGTGCTTTCGCGCCAGTTTTCGCAATCCTTTAAAGGCGACGAATTCAATGTTTACCGTGCATTGCGCTCGGTGAATCCATCGCCTTATTTGTTCTTTTTCGACTACGGGACGTATCGTATTTTCGGTTCGAGTCCCGAAGCTGAATTGCGCATCAAGAAAGATCGCGCCATCATCAACCCGATTGCCGGAACTTTTAAACGCTCCGGAAACGATGATGAAGACCGTCGTTCGGCAGAACGTTTGTGTGCCGACCCAAAGGAAAATGCAGAGCATGTGATGCTGGTTGATCTGGCCCGAAACGATCTGAGCCGCAATGCCAGTGATGTTCGGGTGGATAGCTACCGACAGGTTCAGTACTTTTCGCATGTTATCCATTTGGTGTCCGAAGTTTCAGGTAAATTGCCCGAAAATACCAACATGATTACTGTTTTGGGCGATTCATTTCCGGCCGGAACTTTATCCGGAGCGCCAAAACATCGGGCCATGCAGTTGATCGACACCTACGAAAACCAGCGTCGTAGCTATTATGGTGGTTGTATTGGTTATCTGGGATTCGATAATTCGCTGAACCATGCCATCATGATCCGTTCTTTCCTGAGCAAAGGAAATACCCTTTATTATCAGGCAGGCGCCGGAATTGTTGCTGACTCGCAGGAAGAGAGCGAACTTCAGGAAGTGAACAATAAACTGGCGGCTTTGAAGAAAGCATTGGTAATTGCGAAAGAAATATAGCCCCTCCCAAACCCTCCCCAAAAGGGAGGGCTTAAAAGGTGCATTGAACAATTAAAATTAAATGACATGAAAAAAATAGCCGACGATATTAAGAAAAGTGAATCGAATCACCCCTCCTTCGGAGGGGCAGGGGGGAGGCTTCCTCAATCCCTCCTCCTTCGGAGGGGCAGGGGGGAGGCTTCTATAGTAGTCATAGATAATTACGATTCGTTCACATACAATCTGGTTCACGCCATCAAAAAAATATCGGGTTTGCCGGTTGATGTGTTTCGGAACGACGAAATTGCTTTGGAAAACCTGGAGAAATACGATAAAATTGTGTTGTCGCCGGGTCCTGGAATACCTGAAGAAGCCGGGTTATTGCTCAACATTATCCGTAGATTTGCACCGACCAAAAGTATGTTGGGCGTGTGTCTCGGGCATCAGGCAATTGGCGAGGCTTTTGGAGGATCGCTCACCAACATGAACCGCGTTTTGCACGGAATTGCTACGCCAGTCACCACGACTCAAGTGCCAACAGTTCTTTTTGAAGGACTTCCGGAAACTTTCGCGGTTGGTCGTTACCATTCGTGGATTGTGAATGAACCCGATCTTCCGGAGTGTTTAAAGGTGACCAGCTACGACGACAAAGGCATGATCATGTCGATGAAACATACTACTTTTGATGTCGAAGGCGTTCAGTTTCACCCCGAATCGGTTTTGACACCATTGGGCGAACAGATGATTGCTAACTGGCTGGGCCTCCCCAACCCCTCCAAAGAAGGGGCTTTATAGGTCGCCTATTTTGTCGTATATACAACGATCAAATTCAGTCCCATCGGGATATTATATTGGTAGCCCCGGCTTTCAAGCCGGGGTAAAGTGAATTCAAAAGTTTGGCGACGACGTAAAAATCTTTAACAGGGCGTTCTTGTTCTTTCGGCGTCCTAGTTAAGCTTTTGATATTAATATTTGAACTAAAAGAAGGATGAAGGATATTTTAAATTACTTATTTTCAGGGAACTCTCTTTCAAAAGAAGATGCTTGCAGCATGCTGGTACGGATTGCCGAAGGACAATATTCGGATTCGGAAATTGCTTCGTTCCTCACAGTTTTTCGGATGCGCCGCATTACCGCCGTAGAATTGGCCGGTTTCCGTCAGGCATTGCTCGAATTATGCGTGGCCATCGACCTTTCGGAATACAATACCATCGACGTGGTGGGTACCGGTGGCGATGGAAAAGATACCTTTAATATTTCGACGCTAAGCGCTTTTGTGCTGGCCGGAGCCGGTATTAAAGTAACCAAACACGGCAATTACGGACTATCATCGGTGAGCGGATCGTCGAACATGTTTGAATATTTTGGGTATCAATTCAGCAATAAACCCGATAAATTGCGCAGTGAAATTGAGGAAGCCGGAATTTGCTTTTTTCATGCCCCGCTGTTTCATCCGGCGATGAAAAGTGTTGGTTCGGTGCGAAAAGCGCTGAAAGTGAAAACCCTGTTTAATATGATGGGACCGATCATTAATCCATCGTTCCCTAAAAATCAGATGGTGGGTGTTTACGATCTGGACGTCATGGATTTGTATCATGAAGTTTTCAGGGAAAGCGGACAGAACTACCTGATCATCCACAGTTTGGATGGCTACGACGAAATTTCGCTGACTGGCGATGCGCGTTTTGTGTCGAACCAGACCGAAGACAACCTTTCTCCTGCCGATTTTGGTTTTTTACCTATCAAACAGGAAGAGCTTTATGGCGGTGAAACCGTTGCCGATGCTGCAAAAATATTTAAAAGTGTTTTGGATATGACAGCTACCGAGGCTCAGAAAAACGTAGTAATTGCCAATACCGCGCTGGGAATCCGATGTGTTTATCCTGAAAGGTCGCTGGCTGATTGTGTTGCAGAAGCCTCCGAATCGTTAAAGTCAGGAAAAGCTCTTGCTGCATTTAAGAAACTGATGGAATTAAATCAAAAAAACTGATACGGGTTATGAGTTCCGGGTTGCGTATTCTTCCCGAAACTCGTATCTCGAAACTCGAAACAAAAAAGATGGACATACTCGATCAAATAAACAACCACAAACGGACTGAAATTGCTGAGGCAAAAAGTAAAGTTTCGTTGGAACAATTGAAGGAATCGCCGTATTTTAAACGGAAGCCCAACTCGCTGAAAGCCGCTCTGCTGGCCGAAGGTGCAAGCGGGGTGATTGCCGAATTCAAAACGCAATCGCCATCCAAAGGTGTGATAAACGCTGAGGCTGAAGCTTCGGAAGTAACCACGGCCTATGTTGCTGCCGGTGCAAGCGGATTGTCGGTTCTGACTGATGAGCGCTTTTTTGGTGGCTCTTTTGAAAATCTGGCATCGGCACGTTGGGCGAATAAAAATACACCGATTCTGCGGAAAGATTTTATGCTCGATCCGTATCAGATATACGAAGCCCGTGCACACGGCACCGATGTAATTTTGCTGATTGCTGAAAGTTTGAGCAAACAATTGCTGCTCGAACTGACTGAAACGGCCAAAGAAATCGGTCTGGAAGTGTTGGTAGAAGTGCACAGCGCAGAAGAGCTGGAGAAGTTGAATCCACTGGTTGATTTGGTTGGAGTAAACAACCGCAACCTGAAAACGTTTGAGGTTGATATTCAAACTTCGGTTCGCCTGAGTGAGCTGATTCCGGAGCAATTTGTGAAAATTTCAGAGAGCGGAATTTCTGATCCTGAAAGTATTGCAACGCTTCGTGCTGTTGGTTTTAAAGGTTTCCTGATTGGCGAAACATTCATGAAAACCGACGATCCGGGAAAAGCCTGCGCTGAGTTTATTGAAAAGTTGAAATAGCATCAATGTTATTGACGGGGTGACTTCAAGTCACACCGTCAATAAAACCGGCAACCATGAAAGAACTAAAAATAAAAGTCTGTGGAATGCGCGATCCTGAAAACAGTACAGGAGTAGTTGCTGCAATACCCGACTATTTGGGATTCATTTTTTATCCGAAAAGCAAACGATTTGTTGGCTTCGAACTTTCGCCAGAAATTCTGGAAGTTGTTCCTGATTCGGTTAAAAAAGTGGGTGTTTTTGTGGATGAAATTCCGGAGAAAGTGCTTGAAATTTACCAAAACTGGAAATTGGATGTTGTTCAGTTGCACGGACATGAAACTCCGGAATATTGTCGTCAAATTCGAAATTCAGGAATTACTGTTTTTAAAGCTTTTTCAGTCGATGAATTGTTTGACTTTACCACGTTGGAAGCTTATTCCGCAGTTTGCGACTATTTTTTGTTCGATACCAAAGGCCAATTACCGGGTGGAACAGGACAGAAATTTAACTGGCAACTGCTCGAAAATTACCGTGGCGATGTTCCTTTTTTTCTGAGTGGAGGAATTGGTCCTGATGACCTGGAGGCCATTCGTAATTTTGAACATGCCCGATGGCATGGAATTGACATCAACAGCGGGTTTGAAATTGAACCGGCATTAAAAGACGTGGGGAAAGTGAGCACGTTTATTGAGGAAATCAGAAGATTGACCGAAGACCGGAGACCGAAGACGGAATAACGGAATAAAAATTAATGGAGCAAACATTCCATTCATCATCAACAATAGAAACCGCGTGAATATTGAGAACCCAATAGTAAATTGTAAATCAGTAAATCGTAAATAGCAAAATATATGAATTATCAGGTAAACGAAAAAGGTTATTACGGCGAGTTTGGCGGGGCATACATTCCCGAAATGATGGTGCCGAATATCGATGAACTTCGAAGAACCTATCTCGAAATCATCCAATCGTACAATTTCAGGCAGGAATTTATTGGCTTGCTGAAAAACTACGTGGGGCGGCCATCTCCGTTGTATTTGGCCAGTCGGCTTTCAGAAAAATACCAAAGTAAAATTTTCCTGAAGCGCGAAGATTTGAATCATACCGGCTCGCACAAAATAAACAATACCATTGGCCAGATTCTGGTGGCTAAAAAGTTGAGGAAACAACGCATTATTGCCGAGACTGGAGCCGGTCAGCACGGATTGGCAACAGCCACGGTTTGCGCGTTGATGGGCTTAAAATGTATTGTGTATATGGGTGCTGTAGATGTGGAGCGTCAGGCGCCGAATGTCAAGAAAATGCGAATGCTTGGCGCCGAAGTTATTCCGGCTTTAAGTGGAAGTCAAACACTGAAAGATGCGACCAACGAGGCCATGCGCGACTGGATCAACAATCCGGTTGATACGCATTACATCATTGGTTCTGTGGTTGGACCACATCCGTATCCCGACATGGTGGCGCGTTTTCAATCAGTAATTTCAGAAGAAATCCGCTGGCAATTGGAGGAACAAACCGGACATGAAAATCCTACCCGTGTAATTGCCTGCGTGGGTGGTGGAAGCAATGCTGCCGGAGCTTTCTATCATTTTCTCGATCAGGAAAATGTGGAACTGATTGGCGTTGAAGCTGCCGGTAAAGGTATTGATACTTCAGAAACTGCCGCAACACTAACGCTCGGAACTCCTGGAGTGCTCCACAGTTCGAGGTCCTTTTTGATGCAAACCGATGACGGACAAATTACCGAACCTTATTCGATTTCTGCCGGACTGGATTATCCCGGAATTGGTCCGATGCACGCCAATTTGTTTACCACCAAACGTGCCAAATACATGTGGGCTACCGATGCCGAAGTGCTGGATGCCGCGTTGGAATTAACTCAACTGGAAGGAATTATTCCTGCTCTCGAATCGGCTCATGCGTTGGCTGTATTGAAGAAAATTCAGCTCAAACCTGAAGAAGTGACCGTGATCAATCTCTCCGGAAGGGGCGACAAAGACATGGAAACCTATTTGAAACATTTTGGATATTAATGATAATTGTAGGGACGTTGCATGCAACGTCCCTACAATTATAAAAAAATACAACCATGAACAACAGAATAAATAAACTCTTTCAGAAGAAAGACAAAAACATACTTTCGGTCTATTTCACTGCCGGATATCCGAATCTGGAAGACACGGTTCCGATGATTCAGGAATTAGTAAAAAACGGTGTTGACCTGATTGAAATTGGGATGCCTTTTTCTGATCCGGTGGCCGATGGGCCTGTCATTCAGCACAGCAGTTTGATTGCTTTGCAAAACGGAATGAGCATTCGCGAACTGTTCGAACAATTGAAAGATATTCGCCAAACGGTTGATATTCCGCTCATTTTGATGGGCTACATTAATCCGGTGCTGCAATACGGAGTACCAGCTTTTTGCCGGAAGTGCAAAGAGATTGGTATTGACGGGCTGATTATTCCCGACCTTCCGATGGATGTGTTTGAGGAGGAATTTAAAGCTGTTTTTGAAGATAGCGACCTGCACAATATTTTCCTGATTACACCACAAACTTCGGAAGACCGGCTTCGGAAAATCGATGATGTTTCAACCGGTTTTATTTATATGGTTTCGAGTAATTCGACCACCGGAGCTAAAACCAGTGTTTCTGATTTTCAGCAGGAATATTTTGAGCGGGTTAATTCATTTGGATTAAAGAATCCACGACTGATTGGGTTTGGCATTTCGAATGCCGAAACATTTGCCAATGCCTGTGAATTTGCCAGCGGAGCAATCATCGGCAGCGCCTTTGTAAAAGCATTGGAAGGATCGGAATCGCTCGATCAGAAAGTTTCTGGGTTTATTAATTCTATTGCAACTGATCTGTAATCCAATGGATGTTTCTTTGTATTGGAATAAAAACGAAGAAATATTTCGGGGCACAGTTTGAAGCAAATAACGTATAGTAGTCTATTTCAGCTTGTTGTTTCTGGAATTATTTTTAGAATCTGGTTTTTCGATAAAAATATTATCAATGCTGCTTTACAGCATAAATAAGTGTTTTTATAAAGGTTATTTTTAGAAAACGATTAGAAATATAAACAGAAGCGATGATGGAGTATGCAAAAGTTATTTTACCGAATGTTTGTTTTAGCCGGGATTTATTCCGGAAAGAATTGGCAAAGTGTATTCGCTGGGTAGGAGATTCGGAACTGAAAAATTTGAAAGAATGGTGTTTCGAAAATTTCAGGGAAATGTATCCAGATATTCTGACTGAAGCATTTGAAATGGAAGTTGCATAATCTCTCAATTAATGCATTTTTAGATCGATTTGCTATTTTAATTCCCAATACAGGGAATCAGTTAAAACATCTAAGGCTTCCGGGAAGGAAGCCTTTTTTAATTGCAAAATTTGAATTTAACTTGTGTATAAAACCTCTCACATCAATTGGGATTAACTCTTAAATATCTTTAATATCCCAGGCAAATTGTTCTTTTTTATTCTAAAATAATTGAATTCATCAGCACCAAAACTTTTATAAAACCGGGCCAGATTTTTGATGTTTGAGCCTTCGAAATCAAGTATGATTTTTTCATCGGCATGTTTTCTTATAAATTGATCTACAATCATAAACATTGCCCCATTTTCTTTGCTTTCTTCATTTGTTGCCGAGAATAAAAAAATATAACTATCGTATGATTTCAGGAAAAAAGCGCCTGCGCAAAGTTCTCCTTCTAATGAATTTACACCATAAATTTCTGCATTCTGCTCCAAAAGGCTTTTAATAATTATTTGTTTCAAGAGGTTATAATGCTCGGTTTTTATATTTTTTATGCTCTTTCCTAAATTAGTTCTAAAAAGTTGCACTAATTTTTCGGGGTTTACATCGTTGATTTTGGACAACTTGTGTTGAGCAGCTTTCTTTATATTTCTTTTTGTGTTAGATGAATATTCACTCGCTAGGTCAGAATATGGCTTATCCAGTTTCAACTCGTAATTCACATTATTTTTAGTTTGGAATTCTCCCGATTGACAGTCATTCCCTTTGTTTAAGGCAACGTCAATAAATTTGAATTTTGTCGGAATTGAGCTAAGAAACTTGTCAACCATTTTCTGATTTGTTTCTTTTCTTGAGAAAATTCCAAGTTGCTGTGTGAAAAACGGTTGGTACAAATAATTAATTCCAAATTTATTTCCATGAGTTAATGGCATTACCGTTTCATAGTCGGCTGACACTATTGCTTCCCATCCTTTACTAACAATATCGAGATACCACGATTGGGCATATACAATTCTGTTATGCGAATGGTTGATGCATTCGTCCCATTTGGATTTGTCTATTTGGCTATGTTTTAAATGGGTAATCTCCAATTTATTCTGACTTACAATTTTTCAACATCTCTTCGTAAATATCCGACCAGCCCTTCCATTCGCGTTGTTCTCCAACCGATTCGTTGTGCCAAAGCGAAATAAAAGTCCCGTTAACAAACTTAACCGAATTTACTATTTTCCGGATCTTTTCCATGGCTTCCTCCTTGTTTAATTTCATATATTGATTCAATGTACCGTCCATCACCTGAAAAGGAAATATTTTAAGCAAAGTTTGCTCTTCATTTTCCAGATCATAAAAATGAAATGAAGTACATGTTCCGGCCCTGAACCCTGGTTTTGAAGCAAATCCCATTGTGTAGTCTTCCTTTATTCCAATTTTGTTTAAGTTTCTGTAGGTGTCAGGCAAAGTCAGTTTTAAAAAATGTTGGCGGCTTTTCTCTACCTTTCGACCGATTAATTGAGAAAACCCATCTGCTTCCTTTTTCAATGCTTTATAATCGGAGTTTGATCCGTAAGACGGATGCAATCCAACTTGCACACCGGTTGATATTTTTTTTATTAACTCCCGATATTCCTTTTTCTTTATCGAATGATTCTTGTCGAATTTTGTATATCGGCCAACTAAAAAGAAAAAGACCGGCGCTAAATTGTAGCGTTTATGAAGCTTCTCGAGAAAATCATAGGTATCATAAGGGTCTTTCACCAAACCCAACAAAACCTTTATTCTTTTATGATTATCGATAAAATTGAATTTGAATAGATCTTTTCCAAATGCTCCAACTGTCCGTCCAAAACCTTTGTATTTATAGGCATAAGCTACATCAATATCTATTGTTGGGATGTATTGATAGTTTCTTTCCGGGATTTTAAA
>JBBQMW010000062.1:0-21879 GCA_038329265.1 Bacteroidales bacterium
AATTTTTTTATTAATTATTATGAAAACAGGTAAAGTTAAATTTTTCAACGAATCTAAAGGATTCGGTTTTATTAAAGACAGTGAATCTGATAAAGAATACTTCGTTCACGTTTCAGGTTTGGTTGACCAAATCAGAGAAGATGATGATGTAACTTACGAACTTCAAGAAGGAAGAAAAGGATTAAACGCGGTAAATGTTAAACTAGCATAATAGTCTAATATTTTTAAGATTTTAAGTTCAAAGCCTTGCAAATTTTTGCAAGGCTTTTCTTTTTATATGCCTTTAACAAATAGGGACTAACTACCCAAACAACAAATCGGAAAATACAAAACTGAAAACAATAGCTTCTTGCTATTTCAATTCTGTCGGTGTTGGATATGGGTAAATATGACCATTGTATGAAATTGTGTTCCGATTATTACTTATAATCGACAATGCGGCACTTCCGTCAAAATTAACGATCAAATTCAAGGTGTAATTTTCGGCTCCACTTTTAACATTTGCTGTAACTGAATAATTCTTTTTCCCTTTTTCTACTTTAAATTCCGAAGGTTCTCCTTCAAATTTTAATCCACCATCACCAGTATAAGGCGCAGCACTATAAACACGACCATAATAAGGCATGTAGCTTTCAATATGATTCGGGTGATATTTCACATAGTATGAATTCACTGAAAGATTCACTGAACGCATTCCTGAAGGAAATGCCGTAGCAGCCATATAAATAAACTCTTTGGAATTAACCAGATCATCCACATCTTTCTGCAAGGCTAGTTTTTTTTCTTCTTTAATTTCTTTCTTGCTTTTTTCCTGGGCCATCGATGATGACGCGAGAAAAAAGAAAACGATTAGTAAAACTGAAATTTTTGAGTTCATAACTTAATCTTTTAGAATGGATATTGAAATTATATGAACACGTTTTACAAGTATAACGCTGACCTTTATTTTTAAATCAGAATAAATTAAGAAAGCATCAAACTCATTCCTTGATTTTTTACTAAATAAACTGGATAAGGATCCTATTTGTACCAGCCCGAATACATTCCGTATGCTTTAGCGATCCGTTTAATCTGACCCTCAAGCAATTCAGGACTGATGTCTTTGATTTTTTTAGCCGGAATTCCCGCGTAAACCGTACCACTTTCAACGATTGTCCCTTTACTGACTACCGATCCTGCAGCCACAATACTGTTACTTTCAATCACAGCTTCATCGAGTACCACGGCATTCATCCCAATCATCACATTGTCATGAATGGTGCAGCCATGAACAATAGCTCCATGAGCAATGGTTACATTGTTTCCGATATTGGTAGGAGATTTCTGATAAGTGGCATGTATTACAGCATTATCCTGAATGTTGGTATTGTTTCCAATACGTATATAATGAACATCGCCCCGAATTACAGCTCCGTACCAGATGCTGCAATCATTTCCGACAACCACATCGCCAATGATGACAGAGGTTTCGGCCAAAAAGCAGTTCTCTCCAAATTCCGGAGTTTTCCCTAAAAGTGATTTTATGAGTGCCATTTTATATACCATTTAAATTTGACACAAAGATATGAAACTTGTCAGAATTCTGACTTATTCAACAATTCTTACACTTTGGAATTTCCATTTCTCAAGAATAAAAAGTCGTGGCAAGTTCCAATTTTCTGATGAGCTCCGATCAGATACAGAAATATAGATAGGTGTAAAAGACAGTATAAATATTTGACCATATCCTGCCCGCCTTGTTAAATATTGGTTATTTTTGGGGCTTCTAAAAAAAAGAGGAATAGCCTCTGACCAGTAAAAATTTGTATTTGATTAGCTTTGAAAATGCTTCAAAGTTAGTTGTCGCAGAAGGATCGATATTTAAATTTTATATCTAATGAAAGACGCAAAAGTAATTGAACTCGAAGAGGTAGCCATTCGGTTTTCCGGAGACTCGGGCGATGGAATGCAGTTGACCGGAACCTTATTTTCGGATACTTCAGCACTTCTCGGAAATGACATTTCAACCTTCCCTGATTATCCCTCTGAAATTAGAGCACCCCAGGGAACCGTTGGTGGAGTTTCAGGATTTCAGGTACAATTTGGGAAGAAAAAGATTACCACTCCGGGCGATTTAGCCCATGTATTGGTTGCCATGAATCCTGCAGCGATAAAGGCAAATGCTGCGTTTATGAATCCGGGGGGAACGATCATTTTTGACGTCGATTCGTTTAGCGATAAAAATTTTGAAAAAGCACAATTCAAAACCAACGATCCCTTTGCTGAATTAAATCTGGAAGATTACATCAAAATTCCGGTGCCAATTACCAGCATGACCAAAGAAAGTTTGAAAGACCTTGAATTGGATAACAAGAGCGTATTGCGTTGTAAAAACATGTTTGCATTAGGGTTAATTTGCTGGATGTTTGATCGCCCACTGGATTATATCGAAGGTTTCATTCAGAAAAAATTCGGCAAAAAGCCGGTGATTGCTGAAGCGAATCTGAAAGTATTGCACGACGGCTACAACTACGGAATGAATATACAGCAGGCAACTCCACAATATATTGTGCACCCTGCACCAATTGAAAAAGGTATCTACCGGAACATCAACGGAAACCTTGCTACGGCATGGGGGCTGCTTGCTGCTGCCGAAAAGGCAGGACTCGACTTGTTTATTGGCTCCTACCCTATTACACCTGCTACCGATGTTCTTCAGGCATTGGCCGAACGAAAAGATCTGGGCGTAAAATCATTTCAGGCCGAAGACGAAATTGCCGGAATATGCACCACTATCGGAGCTGCGTTTGCTGGTCATCTGGCAGTAACTTCAACCTCCGGCCCCGGATTCGCATTAAAATCGGAAGCACTCGGACTTTCGGTAATGGCAGAATTACCCATCGTGGTGGTGAACGTTCAACGTGGCGGACCATCAACCGGTTTGCCTACCAAAACCGAACAATCTGATTTATTGCAAACGCTATACGGACGTAACGGTGAAAGCCCGCTTGTTGTTCTCGCAGCAAGCACACCATCCGATTGTTTCTACTACGCCTACCTTTCAGCAAAAATAGCACTCGAAAGAATGGTTCCCGTGGTTCTTTTGACTGATGGATTCCTTGGTAACGGAAGCGAACCATGGCGGGTTCCGACAATGGATGAGTTGCCACCAATAACACCTCGCAAAGCAACCAATCCAGAATTATTTAAACCATATAGACGCGATCCTGAGACACTGGCCAGAGAATGGGCAGTACCCGGAATGGATGGCTACCAGCACCGCATTGGCGGATTGGAAAAGAACGAAGCAGGAGCAGTAAGTCATGATCCGGAGAACCACCACATTAACACCGAAATCAGAGCGGCCAAAGTTGAGAAGGTGGTCGATATGATTCCTGAACTGGAATTGGTTGGCGAAACGGAAGGCGATTTATTGGTTGTTGGATGGGGCGGAACTTATGGACACATGATTAGCTCGGTGCGCACCATGCAGGATGCCGGGAAGAAAGTTAGTCTGGCACATTTTAATTACATTAAACCATTACCAAAAAATACGGCTGAAGTTTTCAGCAAATTCAAAAAGATCGTGGTTTGCGAATTAAATCTGGGACAATTTGCCAGCTATTTGCGCGATAGAGTACCGGGACTCCATTATTACCAGGTAAATAAGATGAAGGGATTACCATTCTCGGTACACGAATTAGTTGAAAACTTTGAAAAAATAATGGAGGCTTAATCATGACAAAATTTAATTATACTGCCAAAGATTTTAAAAGCGCTGCCGAAGTTCGCTGGTGCCCGGGTTGTGGCGATTATGCCATTATGAATGCGGTTCAAAAAACCATGGCCGACATGGATATCGCACACAAAGATTTTGCTGTTATCTCCGGAATAGGATGTTCTTCAAGGTTTCCGTATTATATGAGTACATACGGTTTTCATACCATTCACGGACGCGCTACCGCTATTGCTTCAGGTGTAAAATCGGCTAATCCGGCATTAACAGTTTGGGTAATTACCGGCGACGGCGATTCTTTGGCAATCGGCGGAAACCATTTTATTCACCTGGTTCGTCGTAACATCGACCTTAACCTGATTCTTTTCAACAACAAAATATACGGTTTAACCAAAGGCCAGTATTCGCCAACCACCGACAGAGGTTTTATCACCAAAACTTCGCCATTTGGAACCATTGAAGATGCATTTGTTCCCGGACAATTGGTATTGGGTTCGCGCGGAACTTTCTTTGCCCGTGCGCTCGACAGCAATGTAAAACATACTCAGGAAGTTTTGGCCGATGCCGCTCAGCACAAAGGCACTTCGGTGGTTGAAGTGTTGCAAAACTGTGTGATTTTCAACGATGGTATTCACGATTATGTTGCTGACCCAAAATTCCGTGCCGAAAGGCAATTGTTCCTAAGAAAAGGCGAACCGATGATTTTTGGCGAACAGGCAGACAAAGGTTTGATTCTGGAAAACGGACACCTGAAAGTGGTGAAAATCGGTGAAAATGGAATAACCCGTGACGATATCCTGGTTCACCATCCGGAAGAAGACAATCTTGGACTGCAAGTTGCCATAATCAACATGGCACTTCCCGAATTTCCGGTGGCAATGGGCGTTGTCCGCAGTGTTGAAGCCCCTGTGTACGATCAGGAAATGAAAAAACAGATCGAAACAGTTCAGGCCAACCGAAGAGTAACCTGCATGGATGAATTGTTGCAATCGGGAAATACCTGGACTGTTGACGGTGAAAACTGCAGTGAACCGGTAAAGTTTTTCGACAACAAATGCTTTGGATAGAAATCGGGAAAAAGAAATGGGAAAGTGGGATAATTAGTTGAGCATCAAAACTTTCTTCCCCCTCGTTTGAGCGAATTCGGTAACGGTAGTGCAGATAATTACAATTTGTAAATGAAAATTCATATCTATTAACTTCAACCAATACTGTCATTCTGAGCGAAGTGAGTCAACAATTAACAAATGCCTGAACATCGATTCTCTATTTTTGTTCCTTAGTGAAAAATCAAAAATTCTGAACTATGATCATTGTAATTTCTCCGGCCAAATCGCTTTACGAAAAAGCTCCCATTCAGCTTGAAAAATATACCTCAGCCGATTTTTTGCCTGAAGCCGAAAAAATAGTTTCGGCCATGAAAAAGAAAAAACCGGCACAACTGGCCAAACTGATGGACATTTCGCCCAAGTTGGCCGATCTGAATTATCACCGCTTTCAGGAATGGAATTTGCCTTTTACTCCTGAAAATTCGTGGCAGGCGGTAATAATGTTCAACGGCGATGTCTATCAGGGAATGAAAGCAGAAACATTTTCTCCATCTGAATTTGAGACTGCACAACAACATTTGAGGATTCTTTCAGGAGTTTATGGTTTGCTGAAACCGCTCGATTTAATTCAACCCTACCGGCTGGAAATGGGTACCAATATCGGCATTGCCCGAAAGAAAAACCTTTATGAATTCTGGAAAACTAAAATTACAGCCAAACTCAATCAGGAATTGGCAGAAAGTGGACAAAAAGAACTGATCAACCTGGCTTCGAATGAATATTTCAGCGCGATTGACACAAAAAAACTGAAGGCAAGAATCATCACTCCGGCATTTAAAGAGCACAAAAACGGGCAGTACCAAATGATATCATTTTTTGCAAAAAGAGCGCGTGGTTTAATGAGCAGGTTTATTATCCAGAATCAAATTACTGATCCGGAAGAAATTAAAGCTTTTGATATGGAAGGATACTACTATAACAATCAACTTTCGAAGGGCGATCATTGGGTATTTACCCGATAGCTAATATCTCGAACAGGGCATCAGGTAATTCTTCACATAGTCTTCAATGCCATCTTCGAGACTGAGGAAAGGTTCGCTGTAACCAATACTTATTAATTTCTGAATATTCGCACAAGTATAATATTGGTATTTTCCGAGCAAATCGGCTGGAGTATCAACAAATCCAATATTCTCCACTTTATTCATCGATTTAAAAACAGCCTTGGTCAAACTCAGGTATGAGCGCGATTCGCCGGTTCCAACATTATAAACTCCCGAATTTGTGCGGTGATTCATAAAGAACAGAATGACCTTGGCCACATCCTCCACGTAAATAAAATCGCGCGACTGTTCACCATCTTTAAAATCGGGGCGATGCGAGCGAAATAGATCCATTTTGCCAGTTTGGAAAACGGTATTGTATGCCTGAAAAATAACTGAAGACATCCGGTCTTTGTGGTACTCGTTCGGGCCAAAAACGTTGAAAAACTTCAGACCTGTCCAGAAAAAAGGCTGATCTTTCTGTTTAAGAGCCCAACAATCAAAATCGTGTTTCGACTGGGCATATAAATTCAAGGGTTTCAATCGCGGAATTAAGGCATGATCGTCGTCGAAGCCCAATTCACCATCACCATAAGTTGAAGCAGAAGATGCATAGATGAGTGGCAAGCCATACTGAATACAGGCTTTCCAAATCTTTTGTGAGTATTTTAAATTAAGTTGTTGATATATTTCGGGTTCCTGACCAACCGTATCGGTGCGGGCTCCCAAATGAATAATCATCTGTACAAACTTCTCGTTTACGGCCAACCAATCGAAGAAATTATCCCGATCGACCATTTCTGAGTATGTTTTGGTCTGGTAATTTTGAAACTTCAGGGGATCGTCGTATTTATCGACTAAAACAATGTCTTTAAAACCTTCCCTGTTTAGCTTCCCGACGACATAACTCCCAATAAAACCAGCTGCTCCGGTAACTACAATCATAAGTACATTAAATTAACTGTGGTTAATTTTCTGAGACATTGTTTTCAGATATACAAACTACCAATTGCAGCAAATATTGTATAAACACTCAGAAAAAATTAACTTTTTTTCACATCCTGAAAGACTACATTCCAATGTCCTGAAAGACTTATTATTAACAAATATTAGCTAGTTATTCTCAATCAAATTAGAATACAAAATCAGGAAACAGGTGCAAAAGTAAAAAAATCTCCTCACTGCGTGCTAATTTCGCGTTACTGATTTACAATTGCAGTGAGTCTGATCCAATTATCAAGCCTTTATGGATAAAACCTTTAAGACTTCCTGCATTTAAGACTTAACTTATTACCTTTGTGGTTGCGTACAACAAAATAAAATTTTGTTTAGAAAGGAGTCACGATGGAATTTTCATTGAACGGAAAAGATGGCCACTACCGGAAAGTTGAAAAATACGATCCGGAAACTACAGAGCAATTAAGCCAGTATTATCGGAAAATAATCGACTTGCTGGGTGAAAATTCCAGTCGTGAAGGATTACTTCAAACACCGATGCGCGTAGCTAAATCCATGCAATTCCTGCTTCAGGGCTATGAACAGGATCCGGAAGAAATTCTAAGCTCGGCCATGTTCAAGGAAGATTACCGGCAAATGGTGATTGTTAAAGATATCGAGATTTATTCGATGTGCGAACACCACATGTTACCGTTTATTGGCAAAGCACACATCGGCTATATTCCTAATGGATATATTACCGGACTAAGTAAAATTGCAAGGGTGGTTGATGCGTATGCCCGGCGGTTACAGGTTCAGGAAAGATTGACTACTCAAATTAAAGAGTGCATACAAAACACATTAAATCCGCTTGGAGTGGCTGTTGTTATTGAAGCGCAGCACCTTTGTATGCAAATGCGCGGAGTTCAGAAGCAACATTCAATCACCACCACATCCGACTTTACCGGCGCATTCGAACGGGTAGCCACACGCGAAGAATTTATCCGGCTAATCAGAGGGTAAGAAATTAAAAGAGAAAGAAATAACATTGGCGTTAAGTATTCTTAACAAGCAACTTCTGGAAATTTCGCCATTTATGTTACTTTTGCCTCCGATGAAAGTGACAAAACATATCGTATTCCGGTTTCTATTTCTGATAGCAGTACTTTTCAGCCTCGGGGTTGAAGTGTATTCAGACTATACGTTCCCAACCTGTAACATGGAACTATCGGAGGAATTGAATGGTGAGGATAACAACCTCAATTCGGATATTGATTCTTTTGACGACGACCACATCAATCAAACTCAGGAAAAATTATTGATTGGAGAAAAACTAACTTGTTTAACGATTTCAAACAACTTGTTTATAATCCCTGAGTTTTCCTTTTCAAACTGGCAACCACCGCAAAAATCCCCTTTCAGGATTTAATCTCTTGAATCTTTAGATTAGAACTGTTAGCCTCGATAACCATCGGGCTATGGATGTTGAATGACCCTGTTCTGCCTGCATACCAGACATGTACAATGGGAAATCAACAATACACAACGGTAAAAAATTAAAAATCTCAACTTTTACAATTATGGAATTCGACGACGTCATTAATAGAAACCACAGAAATTCAAATAGATACAGCAAGCAGAATAAATATCAAAACTCATCATACTCAACGTATTCCAATCACAGATACGACCGTCGATATAAAATGAGATATTTTCTGGAAAGCATTCGCAATAACAAAAAACTTAAGCTGCTATTAATAATCGCGGCAATTATAATATTGGTGATAATCATTGCCCTGATCGTGATTTTACTACCACTTTTTATCAAATTGTTTAATTACATCAACCAAAACGGCATTCAAGGTATCATTGAGTACCTAGGCGCATTTTTGGAAAAAATATGGAGTGGATCAGGAAAATAACCAATTATCAAATTACAAACGCTACTATTCAATTTTTGAAATAAAGCTTTTTACTCATCACTATGAATGGATTGAAAAAATTATATGATTGGATTCTGAAATGGGCTGAAACTCCATACGGTCCAATTGCTCTTTTTATACTTGCATTTACCGAATCAATTTTTTTTCCCATACCACCTGATGTACTGCTCATTGCTTTAGCTTTAGGAAGTTCGGCAAAGTCGTTTCATTTTGCGCTAAACTGTACTTTAGGATCGGTGCTTGGTGCTTTTGTTGGTTATGCGCTGGGTCATTACACCTGGATTGCTGCCAATGGCGAATTTACTGTCTTTGCCATGTTCTTTTTTGACAACATCCCCGGATTTACAGTCGATTTATACCAAACTATAAAAGCTTTATTTAACAAATGGGATTTCTGGGTTATTTTCACTACGGGCTTTACACCAATCCCTTACAAGGTCTTTACAATAACTGCCGGAGTATTTGACTTAAATCTGATCATGTTTTTTATTGCATCGTTAATTAGCCGCGGAGCACGATTCTTTCTGATAGCCTTCCTGCTTTGGAAATTTGGACCAGAAATTAAACGATTTATCGAGAAGTATTTCAACTCGCTTGCGCTAGGTTTTACCGGTTTGTTAATCGGAGGTTTTGTATTAATCAAATATCTAATTTAAATATTAAAAAATGGTAATCGACGGATATGTTTGGGCTGGCTTTATTGCTTTTGTAATCATGTTACTGGCCATCGATTTAGGTATATTTCACCGTAAATCGCACGAAGTAAAAATTAAAGAAGCGCTGATTTGGAGCGCAATCTGGATTTCACTTGCGCTAATTTTCAATTATGGGATTTACGTTTTTATGGGAGAAGAAAAAGCCCTTGAATTCCTGGCCGGATATTTAATTGAGAAATCGCTGAGTGTGGATAATTTGTTTGTCTTTATTATGCTGTTCTCATACTTTAAAGTGAATCCAATTTATCAGCATAAAATTCTGTTCTGGGGTATATTGGGTGCGTTAATAATGCGTGCAGCTTTCATTTTTGCCGGAGTAGCACTTATTACCAAATTTCATTGGATCATATACATTTTTGGGGCGTTCCTGATTTTAACCGGAATAAAAATGCTGATTCAAAAGGAAGGTGAAATTACTCCGGATAAAAATCCATTGGTTCGGTTGTTCAAAAAGTTCTTCCCGGTTACCGATCAAATGCATGAGGATAAATTTTTCGTCAAAATAAACTCAAAAACGGTAGCCACTCCACTGTTTATAGTATTGCTCATTGTTGAATTTACCGATTTAATATTTGCGGTCGATTCGATACCTGCAATTCTGGCCATATCAAATGATTCCTTTATCATCTTCACTTCCAATGTTTTTGCCATACTTGGTTTGAGAGCACTTTACTTTGCCCTTGCCGGAATAACGAAATATTTTCATTACCTTAAATATGGATTATCGGCCATTTTGGTTTTTGTAGGTGTAAAAATGGTTATCGTCGGATTTTATAAAATCCCCATTGTCTATTCACTTTTAACAATACTTGGAATATTGATCGTATCCATTGTTCTTTCGATCATTTTCCCACAAAAAGAAAAACAAATCATTCACTTAAATCATCATTAACATGAACTGTCCAATTTGCAATGTAGCCCTTGTCATTTCAGACAAACAGGGCATCGAAATTGACTATTGCCCCAAATGTCGCGGAATTTGGCTCGATCGCGGAGAACTCGACAAGATTATTGAACGATCAACTCCAGAAGGACAAAACCAGTTTTATGGTTCAAATCAATCATTTAGTCAGCATCACAACGATCATGATCGCCACAAATACCAAAGCGACAGTGACTATTACAAAAACCACAAACAAAAAAACTGGTTATCCGATTTGTTCGATTAATAATAGAGTAGGTAGGGGGATTACTTCCCCTACCTCTCACACCACAGTGAATGCTCTTCAGCGATTCAGCTTAAAAGAAATGTAATTGAGAATTAATCAGTTTGTGTATGTTGTAAAAAATAATTTTCCGGCTAATTTTGTAGCGTATAAGAGACATGTTGATACGCCCCAATTTAATGTTTTACAGTATAGTGTTATCTCAATTTACATCCTTTGGATGCAACCTCCAGACTTGCAATATTACAAATCCTTGAAGACCGGTACAGTAAATCGGGATTGATAAAACCCTATTTTAAATTGTAAATGTCAGTCGGCCACATTGGATGTACCCTGCATATTCTTTTCCATTTCTCATTCACTTTTCCTTTTCACTTTTCCTTTTTCCTAAACTCGTATATCCATCCGTGCAAAAGGCACCGCATCCATACCAATAAATTCACCTTTCAGGTATTTGAAATGGCCTGTCATGGCAATCATGGCTGCATTGTCGGTGGTAAACGCAAATTTGGGGATGTGCATTTTCCAGTGTCGTTTGGCTGCAGTCTCCATCAGCGCACTCCGCAATCCCGAATTGGCCGAAACGCCACCTGCAACCGTGATTTCATTTATTCCGGTTTCCTTGGCTGCCTTAATCAGTTTGTCGAGCAAAATATCGATGATGGTTTTCTGAAGCGATGCACACAAATCGGCTTTCCGTTCTTCAATAAAGTTTCCATTCTCTTTTAACTGGTCGCGCAGAAAATACAGAAAACTGGTTTTCAGTCCGCTAAAGCTGTAGTCGAAGTTCTGGATTTTGGGTTTCGAAAACTTAAATGCCTCCGGATTCCCTTCTTTCGCCAGTTTGTCGACAAACGGACCTCCCGGGTATGGAAGACCCATCACTTTGGCACATTTGTCAAACGCTTCGCCAGCCGCATCGTCGATGGTTTGGCCAATCACTTCCATGTCGAGGTAATCTTTCACCAAAATGATTTGCGAATTTCCGCCTGAAACCAGCAGACACAGAAACGGAAACTGGGGAGGATCGTATGGTTGGTCGTATTCCTGAATAAAATGGGCCAGCACATGCGCCTGAAGGTGATTGATTTCGATCATCGGGACACCGGTAGCCAGCGAAAAACCTTTGGCAAAGGAAGTTCCGACCAAAAGCGAACCCAACAAACCCGGTCCGCGGGTAAAAGCGATGGCTGTAATATCTTCGTTTTTCACACCAGCCTGTTTAATGGCCTGATCTACCACCGGAATGATGTTTTGCTGATGAGCGCGGCTGGCCAGTTCAGGAACTACGCCACCATAGGCCACGTGAACCTTCTGGCCTGCAATAATATTCGACAACAAATAGCCATTCCGCATGACCGAAGCCGAAGTATCGTCGCACGATGATTCGATACCCAATATCAATATGTCTTTTTCTTTCTCCATTGCGATCAATAAAAAGCCCGTTTTGCCGTTAATTTCTTATACAGACTGGTTTATTCCGGGGATTTGTATTATTTTGTTCTAAATTTTGATCGGCAAAATTATCAAAAAATTACTTCATATAGGTTTACCAATTTTGGTCACGATGTTAATCGTGCTCTTTTCCCTTTATCTCATTCTTCAGAGTGTATTGGTACAGACGTTTTTATCACAAAAAATCGCTGGTTTCCTATCTGAAAAATACAACACAACGATCACGGTAAAAGGAGTTTCGATCAATTTCTTCAACAAAGTGGTACTCGAAGAAGTTCTTATTCAGGATCAAAAACACGATTCGCTTTTATTTGTTGATGAACTGGTGGCAAGCATTGACTCGTTCAGTTTTAAAAACAGGTATTTTACGGTTGGCGATCTGACATTGAACAGAACCTTGCTTCGCATCGCTTCCGACTCGACCGGAACAGCCAATTATAAATTCCTGATCGATCAGCTGGTAAAAAAAGACACGGTAAAAACCGAAAGCCTAAAATTCGATTTTATCCTAAACAAGTTTGAGTTCAACGATTCGAAAGTGAGTTACGCCTATCACGACAGTCTTGGCATTCATCAGTTTTTTTTGGATGATATTTCCTTTGGAATGAGTGATCTTGCCATTCAGAAAGAAAACATGGTCTTTCAGATTACCCGTTTCAGGATGAACGACCGGAAGGATTTCAGCCTTGAAGATTTTTCGGGGCTACTGGTTGTATCACCCGATTCGGTTAAATTGACCAAACTTCATGTAAAAACATCGTATTCCGAAATCACTGAAGCCAATTTCCTGATTGACAAAAGCAAAATTGGCCCGGGTCTCGATTTTACAAAATTGAAAGTAAGTCTGGATCTTAAAAAATCTCAGGTTAGCCTCAAAGATATCGCTCAAATCGTTCCATCGCTAAAGGGAATGGACCAAGTTATTGAAGTCTCGGGTCAGATTTCAGGAAAACTGGTTGATTTGAAGGGTAAAAATATTGAACTGAGTATGGGAGGAAATACCCGGCTTTCGTTCGATTTTTACCTAAACGGTTTACCCGATCTGGCAAATACATACATGCAGTACGACCTCAAACAATCGTTTGCCGACTTTAATGAGCTCACCAGGTTGAAACTTCCGGATAATTTTCCACTCAATCAGATCAAGGTTCCAGACCAGCTTTTGCAGATCGGTCTCATTGAATATCAGGGAAACTTCACCGGTTTCCTGAGCGACTTTGTAGCATATGGGTCGTTCAATTCGAAATGGGGCGCGTTAAACACCGACTTGTCGTTTGTACCGACAAAAGGTGAAAATCTGAAAATTAACGGGCATATAAAAACCGTGAACTTTATGCTCGGTGAACTGGCACAGACCCAACTTCTTGAGCGAATAACTTTTAACGGCGACATTAAAGGAATACTGAACCAGAATACGCATAATTTCATGGCTAAAGTTTCGGGTCGCATCGATAGTCTGGATGTGAACCAATACCGGTACAAAAACATTGAGTTAAGCGGCGATGTGCTGAATAAACGTTTCGACGGAAACCTGGTAATTGATGATCCAAACCTGAAATTCCGTTTCGACGGAGCCTTCGATCTGAATGTTCCGGTTCCGGTTTTCAATTTCAATATGCTGGTCGAAGAGGCCGACTTATATGCCATGAATCTGGTGAAAGGTTTCAAGGAGTCGAAGATATCGTTTAACCTGAACGCCAATTTCACCGGAAACAACATCGATAACCTAGCCGGGCTCATTCACTTCACCCAAGGAAGTTACCTGAACGAAAACGGATTGCTGTCGTTTGATAACATTGATTTAAAAACCTTTAACGAAGACGAACCTGTTTTGCAACTTCGTTCCGATTTTCTTGATGCCGACCTTCGGGGAAAATACGAATTGCACAATCTGGGCTCCTCTGTAAAACGGATTATCGCAAGTTACCTTCCCTCTGCCGGACTGAAGATTCCGACTGAAAAATCCACGAATAATTTTGAGTTCAAGCTTGAACTGAAAGATATTAACCGTTTTACACAGGTTTTAATGCCTGCATTAAGGGCTCAGCCAGCTCTACTTACAGGCCGCATAAACTCCGACAAAAACACCCTGGTGTTGAATGCAAATTTCCCGCAAATCCAGTTTCAGAACGCTGTTTTAAATGAAATCGCGATTAATATTAACGGCGACTCGAAACTAAATGTGCGGAACAAAATCGAAGAAATGTCGCTTGGCAATCAGTTTAAGATTTATAACCTTTCGTTAATTTCAGAAGCTGCCGACGATAATTTAGATTCAAAACTTTCGTGGAATAATTATGGGGCAGTCTCGTACAGTGGTTCAATGAATACCGCCGCGAAGTTTAGCGAACAAAAAAATTATCCGCACATTGAGCTTACGGTTAAGCCCAGCAAAATTTATATTGCTGACGAGCAATGGAAGATCAATCCGGCTTTGATTACAATAGATTCGACGCTAATACAGGTAAATAAACTCAAGTTTTCGAACAATACACAGTCGATTACGGCCGATGGCTCCATCGATAAAAATCAGGAAAATAAGCTGAATATTTTTTTCGACGAGATTGATTTGAGTACCTTGAATACATTCATTTCAGACGATATTGCCCTAAAAGGTTATCTGGATGGCAGCCTGACCCTGTTTGACATTTATGAGCGGGTACTTTTTCTTTCCGACCTGAAAATTGACAGTTTGAGTCTAATGGGACAGTCGATTGGAAATGCAGGTGTACAAAGCCGCTGGGATCCGGTTGAAGAAGAAATTGTTGCCGAATTATTGGTTGAATCGGAACAGAAAACAAACTTGCTTGCCTACGGAATTTACAATCCCGGTCGCGACAGCCTATCGATAGACACAAAATTTGATCGTTTCTCATTGCTTATTTTGCAGCCTCTGTTAGGGAGCAGCTTCTCAAATTTTCATGGCGATGCCTCAGGGCAGGTAAGGATTTACGGGAAACTCAACCATATTCAACACGACGGAGCTTTGTTTGCCAATAATGGCGGTTTAATGCTCTCCGAGTTACAGGTCAACTACAACATCAACGACTCCATCAAATTCAGGGGCGATAAAATGATTTTTCCGGACATAAAGTTTACCGATGATTTTGGTAACTCCGGAATATTTTCAGGAACGCTTCAGCACCGGAGTTTTTCAAAATGGATATACGATTTGTCCTTCAAATCCGACCGCATCATGGCCTTCGATACCACGCCCGATATCAATGAGCAATTCTACGGTAAAATGTTTGTCAGCGGTTTGTTCCGAATCACAGGCAAAGGTGCTCGGATATTGCTCGACGGAAATGCCCGGACTGAAAAAGACACTGAAATGAATATTTCGCTGGAGTACGAAGAGAGTGTGGAGGAATATGATTTTTTAAGCTTTGTTTCGCACGATTATCAGCCCAAAACCAAGGCAGAACCCGTGTATGTAGCACCGTCAGATTTCCAGATGAAATTCAACGTGCAGGTTACTCCAGAAGCAAAGGCTCAGCTGATTTACAATTCAAAAATTGGGGATGTGATCAAAGCACAGGGCTCAGGCGATATGCGGATGTCCATCGACAACGATTACAATGTTTCGCTTTTCGGAGAATATACCGTTGAACAGGGAGATTATTTGTTTACGCTTCAAAATGTAATCAATAAACGGTTTGAAATTCAGCGGGGAGGAACAATTGAATGGAACGGCGATCCGATGGATGCCACCATTAATTTAAACGCGCTTTACCGTCTGAAGACTTCGCTCAGTGAGCTTTATACTTCGAATATTGATCAAACGAAAGATTATTCACAACGAATTCCCGTAATTTGTAAGATTTCCTTGTCAAATAATCTGAACAATCCTGATATTAAATTCGACATCGAATTACCAACCGCTGAAGACCGTATTCAGGATGAAATCAAACAATTTATGAGTTCAGAAGAGGATATGAATAAACAAATTTTATCGCTGCTGGTACTGGGTAAATTTTATACTCCGGAATACCTTCGCGGAACGGGAACCTATACCCCTCAAAATACCAGTTTGGCCAATTCAACAGCATCCACAGCAAGTGAACTGGCATCCAATCAATTTAGCAACTGGCTTTCTCAGATCAGCAATAGTGTAGATATTGGTGTTAATTATCGCCCCGGAAACCAAATTACAACTGACGAGGTAGAATTGGACCTCAGCACACTTATTTTTAACGATCGGGTGTCAATCAATGGAAATATTGGCAACAATGCATCGCAAAAAACGAGTACCAACAGCAGTGATTTTGTGGGCGAAGCCGATGTCAACGTGAAATTAACCAACAATGGCAAACTGCAATTGAAAGCATACAATCACGCCAACAACTCATTGATATACGGAACATCGCCTTATACACAGGGAGTTGGGTTTGCCTATCGCGAAGATTTCAACGACATCGAAGAGCTCTGGGAAAAAGTAAAAAGTATATTTATAAGAAAGCCTAAATAAATTGTATTTTTGCAGAACATACTATTTGTATAAGACAATCGTTTTTTAATAAGCTTGACTAAAACAAAACGCATGTTGAATTTTATCTTTTTACAAGCCAATCAAGATTTGAGTGAAGGTTTAAAGGTAGTTGATGCAACCATACAACAGGAGGGATTGATCAAAGAACTCTATGCAACGATATTAAAAGGCGGACCAATTATGATTCCAATAATCGTATTATCGCTCGTAGCGATTTTCATTTTTTTAGAACGATACATTACTATTTTCCGGGCCGGAAGAATTGATTCCAAGCTCATGATTAATTTACGGGAACTCATTCTGGCAGGTAAAATCGATTCCGCATTTTCAGTATGCCGTATGAAAAATACTGCGACTTCGAGAATGATCGAAAAAGGCATTTCGCGTATCGACCGATCGCTGACAGATGTTCACCTTGCCATTGAAAATATGGCCAATATGGAAATTTCAAGATTGGAAAAAAGACTTCCACTTTTGGCCAGTGTAGTTGGCGGAGCGCCAATGTTGGGCTTACTTGGGACAATGATCGGAGTTATCCAGGCTTTCAACGACATGGTAAAATCAGGAAGCACAATCGATTTGACCTTGATTGCTGCCAGTATTTATCAGGCATTGGGAACAACGGTGATTGGTTTAATTGTTGGAATTACAGCATATTTTGCTTATAATATTCTGGTAGCCAGTGTAGAAGGAGTAATCTACAAACTGAAATCTGCCAACGCTGAATTTATGGACATGCTTAATGAAACGGTTCGATAATGATTACTGTACCTGAAGCAAGATTGAAATACATTTCGGAACATCGAGATGGATTGATAGCCACCATCGTGACACATGCTGCGATATTAGTCGTATTACTGCTTTTTGGTATCGCATCTACCGTTCCAATCCCCCCCTTGGAAGAAGGAATCCTGGTTAATTTTGGTGACTCGGAAACTGGGTTAGGACTCGAAGAGCCTGCGCCAGGCGATCCCGAACCTTCCATAAAACCCATTGAGGCAGCCTCGGCAAAACAAGTTATTCCTCCCGCATCAAAAAAAGTTTCGGCCCCCGTTAACGATGATGATGATATTTCAACTCAGGATTTGGAGGAAACCGTAAAAATTAAAACCTCAGACAAAAAGAAGAAACCCGAAAAAGTGGTTGATCCGGAGAAAAAACGACTGGACGATGCAGCGCGTGTTGAACAAGCTGAAATTGCCCGCCAACAAAAGGAGCAGGAGCAATTGTTAGCTCAGGCTGCCACCGAACAACGCAAAATCGG
Source organism: Bacteroidales bacterium (assembly GCA_038329265.1). Taxonomy (GTDB): domain Bacteria; phylum Bacteroidota; class Bacteroidia; order Bacteroidales; family Prolixibacteraceae; genus Aquipluma. The sequence continues at coordinate 17,777 of JBBQMW010000062.1, forward strand.
AGAGATAAACAGTCGGGCTAAAAATGTCTTTGGTGGTGGAGGGAAAGGCTCACCTGACTCGAAAAGTACCAGTCAGGGTGTTACCTACGGAACCGGAAATCAGGGTGTTCCTCAAGGATCGGCCAATGCCGAAAAATACGGACCCGGAGGTGGTATTGGCGACGGAGTTGCTTTCAGTCTCGATGGAAGAACAGCTCAAATGCTTCCCAAACCCGATTTTAATGGCAATGAAGATGGAAAAGTTGTCGTTTTGGTAACCGTTGATAAATCGGGTCGGGTGACAAAAGCAGATCCGGGCGTAAAAGGTTCGAATACCACCAATCCTGAATTATTGGCTGCGGCCAAAAGAGCTGCGCTTCAGGCCCGTTTTAATGTCGATGGAACCGCTGCTTCTTTCCAAACCGGCACAATTACTTACCGCTTTACACTGAATTAGTTTTAGGTGAATCCAATCTAAAATTGAGTTTAACCTTCATTTTCAGAGATCGAGTGCACAAATGAATGAGGAACAGGTCCTTCAAATTGATTCTTTTCCAGTTCTGTTTTAATGGTTTCGATCATTCTGCCTGTGGTCGGAACCAGATTCTGAGGTAGTGTAAACGCCCGAAAAGCAACAGTTACTGTTCCGGGTTTTAAAACCAGAATACCAATACTGGGCTGTGGATCTGTCAAAATTTGCGCATCTTGTGCAATGACGGGTAAAATAAGGTTGCGCAAATCTTCCAAATTGGTTTTTCCAGCCAGATCAACGGGAATTTCGATCAATGCTCTGCCAAGATGTGTATAATTGGTAATTGTTCCGTTCGATACTGCTCCATTGGGAAGGATGATGGTTTCACCTTTCGGAGTATTCAGTACCGTATTAAAAATCTGTATTTCCTTAACAGCTCCGGTTTTTCCCTGAGCCTCAATGACGTCACCAATTTTATAGGGTTTAAACATCAGGATTAATACACCTCCGGAAAAGTTACCTAATGTACCCTGCAAAGCCAGACCAATTGCCAAACCTGCGGCACCAATTATTGCAATAAAAGAAGTCGTCTGGAGACCTACCATGCCGGCAACGCTAATTAAAAGGAGTACTTTAAGCACAATGGTAATCATACTCCTCAGGAATGACCGTAAAGATTCATCCATTTTACTCATCCCGAGAGTGGCTGCTTTACCAATTCTACCGATTATCCACCAACCGATTACCAATACGACAATCGCCATAAACAACAAGGGAAGATAGCTTAATACCAAGGTTTTAATACTCTCAAAATAAATGTCAGCCTGATCCATAATTTTTGTTTTTTAGTTATTTTTCTGCAAGATAGATAAGCTTAACAAATAAAAAAGAGATTGTTTATATTTTATACATTTGGTCTAACAAAAGAGAATTCAATTTGAAGATCATTTCGAAGGATATGCTGTCCATCACTATAAAATCAACGCAGGCGACACAACTCGCTAAATGTATGCCTCGAAGTTAGCCTGACATTGAAGCGATCAGTTAAACTATCAAACCTGGCAGCGGCCAACTCAGGCCGGTTATTCTCTCCGGAAAGATGACTCAAAAACACATGCACCAATTCAGGACCAGCATGATCACGAATCAGTTCAAAAGCCTGATCGTTGGATAAATGCCCAAAGGTAGATGCCACTCTTTGTTTCAGATGGTAAGGATATATTCCATCCCAAAGCATCCGCTCATCATAATTGGTCTCTAAAAACAAGGCATGGCATTTTCTCAAGTGCTGTTTGAGCTGATCACACGCCTCTCCGATATCAGTAAATATGCCAACATGCCAGTCATCGTATTCAATCCTGAATGAACAAGGTTCGGCTGCATCGTGATTTTTTAAAAACGGGTGAATGGTAATGGAATCAATTCTTATTGCTTTCCCGGGAGGGAAAATCCGGACTAATTCAGGAGCTTCACCAAATTTTAAGGCATCGAATGTTCCCTGAGTGAACCATGCCGGGACTCCAAGCTTTTTACTTAAAACCCTCACCCCATGAACGTGATCGCTGTGCTCGTGAGAAATTAAAATGCCGCGAACCTTTGAGGCAGATAACCCTGCCTCGTCCATGCGCTGCATTATTTTCTTTGTCGAAATTCCGGCATCGATCAACACGGCGTCTTTTTCGTTCCCGATGTAATAACAATTCCCATTGCTGCCCGAAGCCAATGCGCATAGCTCAACCATTGTTCAACCCTTTCTAACCAATTCAATAACCTGATCAGGCAATATTTCTGATCCTTTCAGAATATACCTGGCCTTTTCGTAAAACGGACGACGTTTTTGCATCATCACCTCAATAAACTCATGCAATTCTTCCGGAGATTTCCCTTTGATGAGTGGCCGTTCCGTTTTTGCATGAATCAGTCTGTTAACCAGCGAATCAGTGGCAACATCCAGAAAAACGCAGAACCCCGCAGCATTCATTAATTCAATATTATCGAAAAAACATGGTGCCCCGCCACCGGTAGCCACAATCACATCGTCGAAAGCCGAAACTTCCTCCAATACTTTTCTTTCCTTACTCCTGAAAGCAGCTTCGCCTTCCTCAGCAAAAATCTGAGGAATGGTCTTAAAATATTTCTCTTCCAGGAAGGTATCCAGATCAATAAACGTCAGGTTTAAACTGTCAGAAAGTTTACGACCCAAAGTCGATTTTCCGCATCCCATATAGCCAATAAGGAATATCTTCATAAAATCAGAATTCAAGCGTCATTTGATTGGGTGGTTCGTTGCCTTCGTTTGGCTTGTCAATCCCAAAAAGAAGATCTTCGATATCGGGAATTACAATTTCGTTGTTCTTCACCTCCTCTTCAGGCTGCTCCTCAATTTCTTCATCAATTACGGTCGGCTCCAATTCCGTTACGGTTGATATTTCATAAATCGACAAACGTTTTCCTTTTGCCTTGTACGATTTTACACCGATAAACTCATCCACGTCGACCACTTCAGGTTCACGGCCTTCATTTTTACCCCCAAATTCGAGGTTTAGTCGCGGATGTCCTACCCACGTGTAGTTGACCAGTCTGTTTTCGGGAAACTCGCCGATGAAGCCAACTTTCCGGTTTTGGATGTCTTCCAGCTCAAAACGTTTCACGTAATAGAATCCCTGTTCGGCATCAAAATATACGGTAGTCAGTACCTTCTTTGGATTGAATTTTTCGATGAGCAGAATTCCGGCATCAAAATGGTTCGACAAATCGAAGTTGCACAGCATGTATTCGCCTGATTTATAAATAACCAGAATCATTTCGTCACCACCAAATTCGCCAAGATACTTGCCCCGGTTGTCGGAATTTAATCTGGAAACATCTTCGTCGAACCAGATTTTTCGTCCGCCTAAAGTGGAAACACCTTTTTCCTTCAGTGCTATTTTATGGATTTCGAATTTGGTCAGGATATTCCCCATCGATGCACGTCCTTTGATCGCCAGCTCGCTGAAATCTACTTCGAAAATGAGCTTCTTGATGCGGAGTTTTGGTTTCAGTGTAACCCGCAGTACTTCAGCCTCACCATTTGGATTTTCGCTGAAATAGAGAATTCTTGAACCCGCAGTTGCCTGGGTCAGATCATACTCCTTGTCGCGGGTAACTCCGGTTACCGCAATACGTTTCATGTAAATAAAACCAGCCTTTCCGTCACGATAAACCACATTGTAAATGGTACGGTTATCATTTTTCTTGAAAATGGCCACATGAAGAATATTCTTTCCGATAAAAGCTTTTTCCGAAACCTTTGATACGAGATAAGTTCCATCTTTACGAAATACAATCACATCGTCCATATCCGAACAATCGCAAATGTATTCAGCCTTTTTGAGGCTGGTACCCATAAAGCCTTCAACCCGGTCGACATATAGTTTTTCGTTGGCTATCACCACTTTCGAAGCCACAATATTTTCGAAATTCCTGATTTCTGTGCGGCGCTCGCGTCCTTTACCATATTTGGTTTTCAGGCGCTCGAACCATTCGATGGTGAATGGAATGATATTTTCAATTTTGCGGTTAATTTCTTCAATTTCAGCTTCAATCGCCAGCAAATGATCGTTGGCTTTATCGGTATTGAATTTCAGAATCCGCGCCATTTTGATTTCCATCA
>JBBQMW010000063.1:0-21245 GCA_038329265.1 Bacteroidales bacterium
TTCTGACTTGGTAGATGCAAACAAGATGGATGAAAAACCATTTTTGGAATTTAATATTTCAGAGATCAAAGACAACCAAATTGAAGAGCTTAAAAAGTTTCACAAAACAATATTTGACGCTGAAAGCATTGTAAACACTGCGAGTGAGTTGAAATTTATAAATGAGTTAAAACAGCTCTTTCAGCAAGAGATAAATAATCCTTCACCAGAATTTGTAAAACATTTTGCACGACAAGTTTACCCAAGTATTGTGACATCCAAAGTTTTGGAGCAATTCACAATTTTGACTAAAAGATCAGTTCAGCAGCACATCAGCGACTTAATCACTGAACGACTGAAGACCGCATTGACAAAAGAAGACGAAGCGACTAAAGAGCAAGAAGCAATTCAAGCAGAACAGACAAAAGTTGAAGAGAGCAAAGTTGTTACTACCGAAGAAGAGTTAGAAGGTTTTATGATTGTAAAAACAATTTTACGCCAAAAGATAAACGTATCAAGGATTTCACACAGAGATGCGCAATCATACTTTGCAATTTTACTGGACGACAACAACCGCAAGACAATTTGTAGACTTTATCTAAATAACAGCAAGAAGTATTTGGCAATTCTCGACGACCAGAAAAAGGAAATTAAAAAGGAAATATTGACACTGGACGATATTTTCAATCATTCGGAAACACTATTAAAAATTGCTGAGAGCTACGATAAATTAAAGGAAAAAGCTTGACGAATCACGAAGCACTAACCAGAACTGCCCCTCGTTTGAGCGATAGCAGTAACGAGGGGTTGTTGGTTCAGCGTCTGTGACGCAGATTTAAAATAAAACAGCAGGAGGAGTTATAAACTCAAAACCAAGTACCCCTCGTTGCAAACGAGGGGCAGTGCGGGACACGAACGCACAATCGAGTAGACTGCCCCGCCAGTACTTAGCTGACGGGGAGAGCCTCTCCCCACGCTGGCGCGGATTTGTAGCCTGCGCCAATAAAAGAACTGAATAATATGGCACAGGTCACAGACCTGCTCATTCGGATATTCTCAAAAAATTGCGAAGGCTGGTGACGATTTGCCCCGAGAATGAACTCGGGTCACCTTTTAATCGGGGATTTGTAATCAGGAGATAATGTTTAATTTCGGGTTTACGATAAAATTCCCTTTTTTTGATTTTAATCAACTTTCAATATAAAAAGGCTTTTTCCTTTCCGTCCGAAAATAGATAAACTCCCTTATGGGCGATTTCCTGCGGACGGGCTTCGCGTTTGTCATTATCATGCTACTAAGATTAAATGTCAGAAAATAAGGTTTTTATAGTCTTTATTTTTTAAAACCTTATTTTCGCTTCGAAACCTAAGTAGCTAAGGCGAACCAAGATCAACCAACCTTATTATATCATTTTGTAATTTCATATTTTGATATTACTTGCTCAAGGGAATTTTGTCGTACACCCATTCTTGATCCGATCATCGAAAGACATTCATAAATTGATACTTTTGAGGACCAATAACTAGCTATGATTAGACCATTATTTATTTTCAAACTTTCGATTTTATTTGCTGCAACTTCTTTTGGCCAGACAAAATATTCCGCCACAATAATTGCCAAAGAACCTTCCTCTCAAATCGAATATATTTCTGAACCCAGCTTTACGTCATCCAACCTTCCAATCCTGGTTATTGTTACCGATAGGGGTAAAAATATTCCTGATGATCCGAAAATTTCGGCACACATGGGAATTATTGATAATGGACCTGGCAAACGAAACAAAATAACGGATTCCTATAATCATTACGATGGCAAGATTGGAATTGAATTAAGGGGAAATTCAACGCAAGAGTTTCCGAAAAAACCGTATAATTTCGAGACAAGAAACAGCGATGAAACGAACCTGGATGTATCGTTACTGGGAATGCCTGAAGAAAGTGATTGGGTTTTAAGTGCAAGTTACCTCGACCATACATTTATCCGGAATCAGCTGGCCTCCCATTTGTCGCAACTGATGGGTCGATGGGCTAGTCGTTCCAGGATGGTAGAAGTTGTTTTAAATGGCAAGTACCAGGGGATTTATATTCTAATGGAATCGATCAAAAGAGTTAAAGACAGGCTAAATATTGCGACACTTGCTCCTGAGGAAATTACTGAACCCGATATTTCAGGAGGTTATATATGGGAAATTACCGGTTTTGATAATAATTTGGGAAATTCGCGGTACCTAAAATATCCTAAATACAACGAGGCAGCTCCTGAACAGGTTCAATACATTACGCAATGTGATAATAAATTCAGGAACGTGATGAATTCTGCTGATTATAAAGACGAAAAAAATGGGTATGCTTCGTTAATTGACGTGCCGTCGTTTATTGATGAAATGATTGTTCAGGAGGCTATCAGGAACAGTGATGCGTATGGTTGGAGCGGTTATTTCCATAAAGATAAAGGGCAGAAAATAAATGCCGGTCCGGTTTGGGATTTTGATCAGTCAGCCGGAAATTCCTCCTATCCTGATGACGGGGTTGTGAATGGATGGATGTTTGAGCATCAGGGCACAGGCAATACGCCTTTTTTCTGGAAATTGCTATTTAATGATCAGGTATATCGCTACAAGGTTCGTTTGCGTTGGGAAGAATTAAGAAAAGGGGACTACCGGACCGAGAATTTATTCACCTTTATCGATTCGATTGCCAACTTGCTATCCGAAGCACAATACCGGGAGTTTGCTAAATGGCCGGTCCTTGGGCAAAATATATGGCGCGAAACTGTGGGGTTTCAGAATCGCACCACCTATAAGGCAGAAATCGATTATCTGACTGGTTTTCTTACAAAGCGTTGGAATTGGATGGATAGTGAATTGGCGAAAATTAAAAATCCGGATCCAATATCGGCAATTGCCGAATATTTTGAAAATAGCGAAAACATACACGTTTATCCAAATCCGGCAACAGATTACCTTTGGGCCGAAATAAACAGCGAAAAATCAGGAAAGGCATTTATTGAAATTTACAACTGCACAGGAAACCTGGTTCAAACTTCGGTGCAAATTATATTGAATCCAGGCATAAATAATTTTAAGCTTGTATTCGATGGCAATATGAAGCCTGGTTTTTACCTCTATAAAGTGCTGATAGATAACAAAACCCGTTGCATCGGAAAGCTAATCAAAAAAGAGTAATTGGTGTCCACGATATTCGGGTGTACGACAAAATTCCCTTCCTTCATTTTCACTCACCCCCGGTGCGCTTCGCTCACCTCGCCCCACTCTACTCGTAGAGAGGGGAAAAGCCCTGCTTGCGGGGCTTGGGGGTGAGTGGGAAAAATTATAAACCACAAACTATCCTGATCAAAAATCAAGGTTAGGTACAAAAAGGGGAAAAATGTCGTACACCACGATATTCCTTCAACCTTCTTTTTCTGAAATTTTTTTTCACTTACATATTTTTTTGCTGTTTATTTTGTGCCGGAAACCCTCTACAAATTGTAGAAGCTTGCCGTGGAGTCTCGCAATGTTTCTACAAATTGTAGTAGCATCAACCGGAACACGGAGGACCCGCTACAAATTATAGTAGCATAAACCGGAGTCAGGTTGCCTCTCTACAAATTGTAGAAGCTTCAGTCAGAAAAAAGTGTCTAAAAAACAAAATCGAATTGGCTTACCATTCTTTAACCCACCAGCTGGCGCGGATTTGCAATCCGTGCCAACAGAAATAAGTAATATCTTTATTTAAACAGCAGGGGCACGGATTGCCGCGCCAGCAAAAACAAAAAAAAGAAGGCTAATAAATTTTGGTGAAACACCTTAATTTATTAGCCTTTATGTAGTTGTAAAAATTAACAAGTCAATTTTTACATTAAGAGCACATCAAAACAGGAAATATTCTAGTATTCAGATCTTCTGTTGCCGCCGCCAGTGCTGCCACCACGATCGCCACCGCCACGATAGCCACCGCCACCGCCTGCTGAACCACCGCGATCACCACCGCCACGATAGCCGCCGCCACCGCCACCGCCTGAACCACCACGGAAGCCACCGCCTCCGCCACCTGAATTACCTCCACGGAAACCTCCGCCAGAGTTGCCACCACGGAAACCACCACCACCTGGGCGACTTCCTTCTTTTTTCTCTTCAGCTTTATTTACAACAATTGTACGGCCTTCAATTTCAGCGTTGTTCAATTCTTCAATTGCTTTTTTAGCTTCTTCGTCATTAGTCATTTCTACAAAACCAAAACCTTTAGATCTTCCAGTAGCCCGGTCTGTAATAATTTTTACGGATGTAACTTCTCCGTACTCTTCAAAAATTTCCTGCAATTCGCTTTCCTCAATTTTAAAGGGAAGGCTTCCAACAAAAATGTTCATAAATAACTGTTTAAATAATGGATAAATGTCCACCAAAAGTAGTTATATTTTGATTCAAATTACGTTTGGCAAAATAAATTACCTTGAGAAGCATTATTTTCCCTCGATTTTGGCGCAATCAGTCATAAATCTTTACAGATGAATCGATTTGAAACAACTGAAACTGCTATTTTTTCCTGAAAAATTTGCAGCTCCTGTACTCAAAAAAAATATTCCGGCGAACGTTTCTCTATTTTAACTGAATCTAAATTAGATTTTTTCACAATCGATCGAAAACACATCCAAATACTTATAATTGCTTTATAATAACACCCTTCTGCTTTTATAGTGTAAGTATATCTCCTGAATTGCTTACAAACAGCCCTCTTTCCGAATTGTGGTTTTAGATAAATATTTTACTTTTGGATTCGATTCCGGTGATGCTGTATTGAATTAACTATCAATTTATTTTGTGCTTTTTCAGATGGATTTAAATCCCGGATCTCCAAATTGAAATATTAATTAAAAAAAACCAAAACCGAGCGTTACTTCCTGACTCAAAAGGTTGTATCTGCAAGTGTCATGTTTTTTCCAAAACGAAAGGGCGCGACTAACTAACTATTTTAATATGAAGAAACTAAGTATTGCAATTTTGCTTTTATGCACTGTAACTGTCTTTGCACAGGAGGTCAAAGTAAAAGAAACCACTTTCGACTTTTATGGCTTTATTCGATTCGAAGCTTTTTCGGACACATATAAAGGATTGAACGCTGCCAACGAACAGTTTTTCCTTTTCCCTTTGTATGCAGGTGTCGATGCAAACGGGAAACATATCAACCAAACTCAAACCTACAACTTTTCATCGATGGCGTCCCGGTTGGGTGTCAGAATTGCCGGTCCGGAGATTTTTAAAGCCAAAACCTCAGCCAACATTGAGGCTGATTTTGCAGGTGATCTTTCAAATAATCCCGCTATGTTAAGGGTAAGGCAGGCCAATGCAGTTTTCACATGGAGAGCAACATCGCTACTATTGGGGCAAACCTGGCATCCGTTCTGGAGCGGAAAAGTTTTTCCAACGGTTGGTGGATTAAATACCGGGGCTCCCTTTCAGCCATTTAACCGAAGCCCTCAGATCAGGTTCGATTACCGACCTGATAAAAGATTCATCTTGTCAGCAGCTTTGGTTTCCGAATTTCAATATAAATCATATGGCTTCTCAAAAATTGATTCAGTTACTCCGAAAGGTTTATCCTTCGTCGACAAAAGTGAATCGTATAACCGAAATGCCGGAGTTCCTGAAATGGTCGCCAACGTTGAGATGAATAAGGATGGATTTACCGTTGGAGCTGGAGCAAGCCTGAAGTATATTAAACCTACCCTTTATACAATTGCAATAGTTAACAAAAATGAAGTGAAAAAATACGTTACCAACGAATTGGTTCAGGCAGTTTCGTTTGTTGGCTATACACAATATACGAAAAAAATGTTCGTGATCCGGGGCAAAGCTGTTTTGGGACAAAACATGACTCACTTAAATATCCCGGGGGGTTATGGTGTTAAAACAGTTGACCGAACAACGGGAGCCATGTCTTACACGCCTTACAACTCCTTCACCAGCTATATTAATGCAGTATATGGAAAAAAATACCAGATCGGAATCTTTGGCGGATACATGAAAAACCTCGGCACGTCTGATGCATTGTATAACTTCGGAACAGTCGCTGCACCGGCAACTGTAACTCCCGGGCTGATGCCTCAAATTGCTTCAGTATACAGGATTGCACCTTCACTGGCAGTCAACATTTCGAAAGTCCGGATGGTTGTGGAATACGAATTAACATCTGCCAGATATGGACTTGGAACTATAAATATTAGCGATGGTCTTTATAAGAACAGCATCGATGCGACCAACCATCGTATTCAGCTCATGTTGGTTTATTTATTCTAAAATCGAATAGCCATGTATTGGGAAAACGAACTCGAAACCCTGGAACGTAAAAATCTGGAAAAACTTCAGGTTACACGCCTGAAAAAAACGATTCAGTTGGCAGTAAATTCGCCTTACTATAGAAACCTTTACGGGCAAATGTGTCTGTCAGCAGATTCGATCAGATCGATTGCCGACCTTCGAAAGTTGCCACTCACAACCAAGCAAAACTTACGCGATAATTTTCCATACGGATTTTTGGGTTTGCCTCAAAAAGAGCTGATTCGTTTGCACAGTTCAAGCGGAACAACCGGAAATCCAACCGTGATCTTTCACAACCGGCATGACATTGAATCGTGGGCAAATCTGATGGCGCGCTCGCTATTTTGTGCCGGAGTGCGCGATACTGATGTTTTTCAGAATATTTGCGGGTACGGTTTGTTTACAGGCGGATTAGGTTTTCAATACGGAATTGAACGCTTGGGCTGTTTGAGCATTCCGGCCGGAGCAGGAAATAGTCCACGCCAGATTAAACTGATGCAGGATTACGGAACAACCGTAGCTCATGCCATTCCTAGTTACCTGAACCGCTTGTTCGAAGTTTTTCAGGAAGAAGGACTCGATCCCCGGAAAGACACCAAACTACATACATTTGTGATTGGCGCCGAACCTCACACCGAAGAACAGCGTCAGCGCATCGAAGAAATGTTCGGCGTAAAGGCGTACAATTCATTCGGACTTTCGGAAATGAATGGCCCGGGCGTAGCCTTTGAATGCACTTACCAAAATGGCCTGCACATTTGGGAAGATGCTTTCCTGATTGAAATAATAAATCCGGATACGCTGGAACCTGTTGCTGAAGGTGAGGTTGGAGAACTGGTCATGACCACCCTCGACCGCGAAGCCATGCCACTCATCCGTTACCGAACCCGCGATCTGACCCGAATACTTCCCGGCAAATGCGCTTGTGGACGCACTCATATGCGCCTCGACCGTATCACAGGACGCAGCGACGATATGTTTATTGTAAAAGGCTGCAATATTTTCCCGATGCAGGTAGAAGGAGTTTTGATGAAAATTCCGGAAGTTGGTGCCGACTATTTGATTACCTTAGACACCATCAATGGATCGGATGAAATGATCATCGAAGTGGAAGTAAAGAAGGACTGGTTTAATGGCGACATTACCCGGCTCGACAAACTTGCGCGATTAATTTCAGGTCAGATTCGTGACGAAGTGCTGGTTAAACCAATTGTAAAACTGGTTGAACCGGGTTCACTTCCAAAGTCTGAAGGCAAAGCTGTCCGGGTGAAAGAACTCCGAAAAGCCTTGAATTTATAAATAGCGGCCAGCAACCGGAAAACTAGCTACTGGCAAACAAATCGTAAATTGTAAATCGAAATTAGTAAATCATCATTAATAAATACCGCTATGGCCTATCAGGTTTCTATATTTCTCGAAAATAAGATTGGTCACCTCGAACGGGTTACGGCCGTATTGAAAGCTGCCCGGATCAACATTCGCACCATGAATCTGAACCACACTGCAAGCGGTTGGGGTATCCTGAATCTGGTGGTCTCGAACCCCATGCTTGCCCATCATTTGCTGAACGAAAACGGATTGTCATCTGCTTTGCGCGAGATTGTAGCCATCGAAATGATGGATCATCCGGGAGGTTTGGATGATCTGCTTCAAGAAATTGTAAAAGCAGGCGTCAATTTCACTAACGCGTACGGGCGATCGGCCTATGCCAGCGAAAATGCCTATTTTGTAATCGACACCGAGGATGTTCATGATGCGCGTCAAAAACTGCTTCAAGCTGGATTAAAGATACTTTCGGACGAAACCATCTATGGAATCTCATAAAACAACTCATACGATATGATCTGGAATGAAAAGATAGAATGTGCAAACCGCGAAGAAATGCGAACCATTCAAACAGAACGACTAATAGAAACGGTCAAACGGATTTACCACAATGTGCCCAGTTATCGTCAAAAAATGCAGGAAGTCGGTCTCGTTCCTGATGACATCCGCTCAATTGACGATTTAAGTAAACTCCCATTTACGCTCAAATCCGACTTGCGCGACAATTACCCCTTCGGAATGTTTACCGTCCCGATGAGTGAAATCGTTCGTGTTCATGCCTCTTCAGGAACCACCGGAAAACCAACGGTTGTGGGCTACACCCGCAAAGACTTGAATAGCTGGTCGGAAGTGGTGACCCGCTCCTTGTGCATGGCCGGCGTTCACCGCGAAGACATGGTTCAGGTGGCTTATGGATATGGACTGTTCACCGGAGGGTTGGGATTGCATTATGGCTGCGAAAATCTGGGTGCCTCGGTGATCCCGATTTCAGGAGGAAATACCGATAAACAGCTACAGTTGATGGAAGATTTTGGCACCACCGTTCTGGCCTGTACACCATCCTACTCACTTTTTCTGGCCGAAGAAATGGAATCCGCAGGTATAAAAAAGGAAAACCTGAAATTGCGTATCGGTATTTTTGGAGCTGAGCCCTGGACCGAAAATATGCGCAAAGAGATAGAATCTAAATTGGGAATTAAAGCCATCGATATTTATGGATTAAGTGAAATTATGGGACCCGGTGTTTCATGCGAGTGCGAACATCAGGTTGGGATGCATATCATGGAAGATCATTTTATTCCTGAAATAATTGATCCGGAAACGCTGCAACCATTGCCTGCCGGTGAAATTGGCGAACTGGTATTTACCACAATCACCAAAGAAGGAATTCCTTTGATTCGTTACCGTACCCGCGACCTTACCCGCCTGAATTACGAAAAGTGTGCCTGTGGTCGCACGCTGGTTCGCATGGAAAAATGCAAAGGTCGGAGTGACGACATGCTAATTATCCGGGGCGTAAACGTATTCCCGTCGCAGATTGAAAGTGTACTGCTCGATATGAGCGAAACTGCACCGCATTATTTGCTTATTGTTGAAAGGGAAGGTAACTTAGACACACTGAAACTAATGGTTGAAGTTCAGGAGCAATTCTTCTCCGACGAAATTAAGCAGCTGGAAGCATTGCGTAAGAAAATAACGCATAAACTACAGAGTACATTAGGTATTTCGGTAGACGTTAAACTGGTTGAACCAAAAACCATTGAGCGCACCGCCGGAAAAGCAAAACGAGTAATCGATAACCGTAAATTGTAGGAGGAAATCAACATGATTATCAAACAACTATCCGTATTTCTTGAAAATAAATCAGGACGGCTGAACGAAGTTACCCAAATTCTTGGAAATGCTGGTATTAACATGTCGGCCTTCAGTGTTGCCGACACTGCTGAATTTGGCATTTTGCGTATGATCGTTTCTGAACCCGAAAAAGCTTTATCCATCCTGAAAGCGGCTGATTTCTCTGTAAAGCTGACTGACGTGATTTGCCTGAATAGCCCGAATGAGCCACTTGCATTGGCCAGGGCGCTGAATATACTTTCAGGAGAAAGCGTATTTATTGAGTATTTGTACGCCTATTCGATGAACGACAAATCGGCCAATATCGTGCTGAAACCCGATAACATACAAAAATGCATCGAGGTTCTTCAGAAACACAAAATGGAATTGGTAAGCGCCAGCGAGATGTATAAAATCTAAGTCGATTTTTATGTATCTTCGTGTAAATTATTCAACTCATGAAGAAATCAAGGGAAGAAATACTGAAAGCCATAAAACAGACTCTAAAAGCAATTTCTCCTGACGCCCGGATCATACTTTTCGGTTCACAGGCAAGAGGTGATGCCAGACCAGGTTCTGATTGGGATCTGCTGGTCATTTTGGATAAAGCGAAAATTGAACTTTCAGATTTTGACCTGATTTCTTATCCAATTTTTGAGTTAGGATTGAATGAAGGTGAGCACTTTTCAACTAAACTCTATACCCAATCAGAATGGGAAAAACGAAGTTTCACACCATTTTACAAAAACATTGAAAAGGAAGGTGTCATGTTATGAGTTTAACTAATGAAGCATTCGAAATGGTGTGGTTACGAAAGAGTCCGGAAAATTGTTTTCAAAGCTTTTTGAACTTAGGCAAACTGGAGATTATGATGATCTTTTTAATCTGACAGAAACCGATGTTTTACCACTTATTCTATTGGCGCATAAGTTTATAGAAGAATTGGTGGAATTAATTAATTCCGATAATATTTTAAATTAAAACTGAACTCCGGTTCGTTTGTTATCTTTGCAATCGGTTATTCCGGAGAGACAATGGCATATTTTGCTTAAATTGTCCCGGCTTTGTCCGGGATTTTTAATTAGTAAAACGAAGATGAAAAAAATAGCTATACAGGGAATTGCAGGTTCGTTTCACGAAGATGCCGCGCGACGGTATTTTGAAGATGAAATACAGGTGATTGAATGTAAATCATTCACCAGTGTTTGTAATTTAATTGATTCTGACGATGTTAGCATTGCCGTAATGGCCATCGAAAATTCGATTGCCGGCAGTCTGCTTCAAAATTATGCACTGATCCGCGACTATCATTTAAAAATTATCGGCGAAATTTACATTCACATTCAGATGAACCTAATGGTCAATCCGGGAGTTACTAAAGCCGACATTACAACCATTTATTCGCATCCGATAGCTATAAAACAATGTGCCGAATACATTGAAGCCAACTTCCCGAATGCCCGAATAATCGAAAATCAGGATACCGCCGCTTCAGGAAAATTGGTTCACGATGAAAAACTAACGGATTCCGCTTCGATTGGCAACCAACGTACGGCAGAACTTTACGAACTGGAAATACTCGAAACCAGCCTCGAAACGAATAATAAAAACTACACCCGTTTCCTGATTTTATCGAAACATGCTTTACCAAACGAATTATCAAACAAGGCTTCGTTGTGTTTCGAAGTGGGACATTATTACGGTGCATTGGCCAATGTGCTAAATACGTTTGCCAAAAACAAAATCAATCTCACCAAAATACAATCGGTGCCAATTATTGGCAAACCAAACGAATACACCTTCCATGTTGATGTGGAATGGGATTCGGTAGAAAATTACGAGAGAGCCCTTCATGCCATCCTGAAAAATGTTTCAAGTCTTTCGGTTTTAGGCGAATATGTACGTGGCGAATTGGCAATTCATAATCAGTAAAAATCTATATATGAGCAAAATTGGAATTTTCTTCGGTCCTTTAAAGGGTTCGGTTAACCGGGTTGCCGACAAAGTAAAATTAGCCTTGGGCGAACAAAATGTGGAATTAATTTCAGTGAACGATGCCAGTGCTTCTGACCTCGAAAAATATGACCGGATCATCTTCGGCATTTCTACCGTTGGAAAAGAAACCTGGGATTCGAAATATTCAAATACCGATTGGAGCAAATTTTTCCCAAACATCAGTAAAGTTGACTTCAGCGGCAAAACCGTTGCCATTTTTGGATTGGGCGATCATATAACCTATTCAAGTTATTTTGTAAATGCCATTGGAGTACTTGCCAAAGAACTCCTGAAAAAAGGGGCAACAATCGTTGGAAAAGTCGATACCTCTGGATACGAATTTGACGATTCTGAGTCAGTAATTGACGGAATGTTTATCGGACTTCCGATTGATGAAGATTTTGAGCCGGAACTGACCGACGAACGCGTTGGAAACTGGGTAAACAGCATAAAACCTGCTTTCGGCCTTTAATCTCAGAGAACATGACAAAATACAGGTTCATGTTTTAAGCTGATTTTCTTTCATTTCAAAACAGAAAAGGGTAGCCTACTATCAATTTTGAATTCGGGAACCATCAAAGTCGCCGAATTGCGAAACCCGTTGAGCAATACCCTGAACTCATTTGATTTATCGCAAATACTTTGCTTATTTTTACTCCGAAAAATTTCAGATTTATCCATGGAAAATACTCCAGTAAAACAAGAAATTGTAAAAAAATACATCAATCAGCTTCAGATTAAAAATCCGGGGACAGCTTCTATCCGTGAAATCGTCGCCTTAGTTAATCTGATTGAAGAAGATACCAAGCTCAGGTTTATCCGTATGGAAATGGGTGTGCCTGGTTTGCCCGCCGCTAAAGTTGGTGTTGAGGCCGAGATCAAAGCACTTCAGGCAGGTGTGGCTTCCGTTTATCCGATGATGGATGGAATCAAACCACTCAAATACGAAGCTGCTCGTTTCATCAAAACCTTCATGAATATTGATGTTGAACCGGCAAGCTGTATTCCCACTTCAGGAGCGATGCAGGGAACTTTTGCTGCGCTCCTGGTTGCCGGAAATGTTGACAAACAGAAAGACACAACCTTATTTCTCGACCCGGGATTTCCGGTACAAAAACAGCAAATGACCGTGATGGGTCATAAATACGAGGCGTTCGATGTGTTTGATTTCCGTGGCGAGAAACTTCGGGCAAAAATTGAATCCTATCTTTCAAAAGGGAACATCAATTCGATGATCTATTCCAACCCTAACAACCCAAGCTGGATTTGTTTTACAGAGGAAGAATTGCAGATTATCGGCGAGCTGGCTAACAAATACGATGTGATTGTGATGGAAGATCTGGCTTACTTCGGAATGGATTTCAGGAAAGATTTATATACTCCCGGAAAACCGCCGTACCAGCCCACCGTTGCGAAATATACCGATCATTACGTGTTGTTTATCTCTGGATCGAAAATATTCTCTTATGCCGGGCAGCGTGGAGCCATCATGGCCATTTCGAATGCCTTGTGGAGCCGTCAGTACGACAATCTGGAAAAACGATTTGGCAGCAAGCCATTTGGCTTCACCATCGTAATGCAGGTTTTATATGCACTTTCATCCGGAATTACCCATTCGACCCAACATGCATTGGCGGCCATGTTTAAAGCGGCCAGCGATGGAGAGTTCAATTTCATTGATGATGTAAAAGAATATGGCCGGAAAGCCAAAATTATGAAAGATCTGTTCGTGGCAAACGGATTTCATATTGTGTATGAAAAAGATGGCGACGAACCGGTGGCTGATGGATTCTATTTCACTGTTGGATATCAGGGAATGACCGGAGAACAGTTGCTTGAAAACCTTTTGCATTACGGAATCAGTGCCATTACCTTAAAGAATACAGGAAGCGAAAAAGAAGGACTTCGGGCCTGCGTGTCACATGTCAAACGCGAACAGTTTGACGATCTGGGAAAAAGGCTGAAACTCTTTAACGAAAATTTCAGGTAAAAAAAAATGGAACCAGGAATCAATAATATCTTCAAAGGCTACGCACGAACACTCGTGAAGCTAAAAGAATTCTTTGCGCAAAAGACCCCTGTTGTTTTAAAGAAAGGTGAAATTTTTCTGGATTACGGCGATCAATCACAGAAATTAGGCATTGTGCTTGAAGGTTTACTCTATTCTTCCTATGTTTCTGAAAATGGACAGGAGTGGATATCCAATTTCTTTTATCCACCCAATCACTCCATAATCAGTAGTCACGAAAGTTTTTTGTTGGGGAAGAAATCGACTGAGTCCATCCGGGCCTACGAAAATTCAACCATAATTTTCATTACTAAATCAGAGTACGACATGCTCACTACTCAAAATCCTGATCTGGAACATTTGGTAAGGGTCATTGCGGAGGAAAGTTATGTACATACCATGAAACGAGTGTATGATTTTCAGTCATTAACAGCCTCACAACGAGTTAAAAAATTCATTTTAGAAAACAGCGATTTGGTCTCACGGGTGCAACGGCAGCACATTGCATCATATTTGGGCATTCACCGGAACATATTTACCCGGGTGCTGCATAAAATCTGATTTCGCAACTTTTGTTGCATATCCAGGGAACAAGATCAGCTAGTTTTGTAACAACTGACTCAGTTACAGGAATTACAATATCAATCATAAAAAACAAATCATGGCAAAAGTTATTGGGGCGGTAGTGGTTGACAATGAAGAATGTAAAGGCTGTGGTCTCTGCGTGGTAGCTTGTCCTCAGGATGTACTGAGTCAAAACAAGCAGGTTAACAGCCGTGGATACCATTATTCGTTTATGAAGAATCCTGAAGCCTGCATTGGGTGTTCGAATTGCGCGACTGTTTGTCCGGATACCTGCATCACCGTTTATAGGGTAAAAATATAAAAAGTTCGGAGTGCCTAAAGTTTTTTTGCTACTCTAGGCACTCCGAACTCTAGTTCACTTTAGTCACTTTTTTCAAACAAAGTAAAAATGTAAATCAACGAATATGGGAGAATTGAGATTAATGAAGGGAAATGAGGTTGTTGCCGAAGCGGCTATTCGCTGTGGTTGCGATGCTTATTTCGGATACCCCATCACTCCCCAGTCGGAAGTAATGGAAACCCTGATGGACCGCGAGCCCTGGAACGAAACCGGAATGGTTGTACTTCAGGCCGAAAGTGAGATCGCTTCCATACACATGATTTACGGAGCAGCCGCATCCGGGAAAAAAGTAATTACATCTTCTTCCAGTCCTGGTATCAGTCTGATGGCTGAAGGAATTTCATACATCGCCGGAGCCGAATTGCCTTGCGTTATTGTGAATGTTCAGCGCGGAGGTCCTGGTCTTGGAACCATTCAGCCCTCACAGGCCGACTATTTCCAGAGTACAAAAGGCGGAGGACACGGCGATTACCGCCTGATTGTTTTGGCACCATCATCGGTTCAGGAAACGAACGATTTTGTTGAGCTAGGCTTTAAACTTGCTTTTAAATACCGCAATCCAGCCATGATTTTAACCGACGGAGTAATTGGTCAGATGATGGAAAAAGTCGTTCTTGCTGATTATATTCCACGATTATCCGACGAAGAAATTAACGAAAAATACGGTTCATGGGCGACCAACGGACGCAAAGCAAACCGTCAGCGCAACATCATTACCTCGCTCGAAATGGACTCTGTGAAAATGGAAAACAACAACATTCGCTTTCAGGAGAAATTTGCACAAATGGAAGAAGAGGATGTGCTTTTTGAAGAAATTCAATGCGAAGATGCTGATTACGTTTTAGTAGCTTTCGGATCGTCGTCACGTATCTGCCAGAAAGCGGTTGATTTGGCCCGCGAAAAAGGAATAAAAGTTGGACTTCTGCGTCCGATTACCTTGTTCCCCTTCCCGAAAAAACCTATTGCAGCACTGGCTAAACAGGTAAAAGGCATGTTAGTTGTTGAAATGAATGCAGGACAAATGATTGAAGATGTTCAGCTTGCTGCCGGATGTGCCATACCGGTAAAACATTTTGGTCGGATGGGTGGAGTTATCCCAAGTCCGGGTGAAGTGGTTGCAGCTTTGGAACAAAAACTGATAGGAGGATAGTTTATGGAACTAAAAGATATTATCAATCCCAATAATCTGGTTTACGAAAAACCAAAATTATTAACCGAGAATACCATGCATTACTGCCCGGGCTGTAGCCATGGGGTGGTGCATAAATTGCTGGCCGAAGTTATCGAAGATCTGGGCATTCAGGATAAAACCATTGGTGTTTCGCCCGTAGGATGCGCGGTTTTTGCCTACAATTACATCGAAATCGACTGGCAGGAAGCTGCACACGGAAGAGCACCCGCTGTGGCAACCGGAATTGCCCGAACCAATCCTGACAAAGTGGTATTCACTTATCAGGGCGACGGCGATTTGGCATCAATTGGTGCCGCTGAAATCCTACATGCCTGCAACCGTGGCGAAAACATGGTCGTTATTTTTGTGAATAATGGCATCTATGGTATGACTGGCGGACAAATGGCTCCAACGACTTTGATAGGTCAGGTTACCGCTACAACGCCCAATGGGCGCGATGTTGGCAGAAACGGTTATCCGCTTAAAATTACCGAATTGATTGCCCAATTACCCGGAACATCCTATGTAACCCGTCAGTCGGTGCATACGCCCGCAACCATTCGCAAATGTAAAAAAGCGATTGCAAAAGCTTTTCAGGCAGCGCTCGACAAAAAAGGAACATCGTTCGTTGAAGTGGTTTCTACCTGCAACATGAACTGGAAAATGACACCGGTAAAAGCCAACGAATGGATGGTCGACAACATGTTCCCATTCTACGTTCCGGGTGATTTGAAAGACAGTTCGAAAACCGATCCTGCAAGTTACACCGCACTTAAAAACTGAAAATCATGACTGAAGAACTTATTATAGCCGGATTTGGCGGACAAGGCGTACTTTCGATGGGAAAAATTTTAGCCTATTCGGGCGTAATGGCCGATCAGGAAGTTTCCTGGTTCCCTTCGTATGGTCCTGAAATGCGAGGCGGAACAGCCAATGTTACCGTGATTCTAAGCGAAAACCGCATCAGCTCACCAGTTTTAAACGAATACGATACCGCGATTATTCTGAATCAGCAGTCGATGGACAAGTTTGAGCAGCACGTTAAAGTTGGAGGCGTGTTAATTTACGATCCCAACGGAATCATCCATCCTCCCAAACGTACCGACATCAATATTTACAAAATTGAAGGAACATTAATAGCTGCTGAACTTGGCAACGTGAAAACCTTTAACATGGTGGTTTTAGGGGCTTACCTGAAAGCCAAGCCAGTGGTTAAAATGGAAAGCGTTGAAAAAGGATTGCAAAAATCACTTCCAAGCCGTCACCACTACCTAATCCCGATGAACCTCGAAGCCGTTCAAAAAGGGTTCGAAAGTCTGGAGCTGGTGCAGTCCGTTTAAATTAGACTACTTTGTGTTAACTATAATAAAAGAGGCTGATCCACAATGGACAGCCTCTTTTATATCTGTTAAGAATTTGAATTATAGTTTTAATGCAACCCCCAGATTGATATAAGCAATACCAGATCCAAGTTCAACCATTCCTGCAACCTTTTCGTTGAAGAAATAGCGGGCTCCCACAAAACCGGAAAAAATCACACCACTTGACGATGCGTTATAATTTCCACCGTATGCATAACTTCCATACGAATTTGAACTAACTATATTGTAACCAATCATTGCTCCTGCATAAGTGTCCAATTTTTCTAGAAAATTATAGTGCAGGTAACCACGGGGACCGATAATAATATTACTGTATTTCCAGCCATAGTCAAATCCTGAATATTTCCATTTGTATGCGGCGTATCCAAGATAGCCACCTACACCAATAGCTCCTTTTCCATCAAAAAGATCATCTTTAATAACAACTTCCAGAGAACCGGAAACTGGGGGAACACTACTGTTGTATCCGGAACCGCTATACAATGCGGTACCAAAACCAACCCCAAGATTTATTATCTTATCACCTTTTGATACTACCTGAGCATTTGCAACTAAAGATCCAATCGCAAATAATGCCACGAGAAATAAACTTTTAAATTTCATAGTTAATAGTTTTGGATTAAATAATAGGATAATAACAATATCATCATTATAAAGTTTAATGATTCCATTATTCAATAATACTAATCAATCCAAGTGAACTATTTATTTATGATAGAAAAAATAAACACAAGTACAATTCCGACATGTAGAAATCACCATCTGAGAGGGTTTAGTCTTGGGTTGGTAATGTGGGAGGTTGTAACACTTTATCTTTAAAAATTTTAACCTGAACTGCAGTCGGTCCTTTCATTCCTTTTTCAACTTCAAAGCTAACAAGGTTACCTTCTTTAATTGGTTCAAGCAGATTGTTTACATGTACAAAAATACTTTCTTGAGTTTCAGAATCCCTGATAAAACCATATCCTTTCGAATCATTAAAGAAAGCAACAGTTCCTTTGCGGATCGGATCGAACGGAATATCTTCTTGTTTGCGGATACTGATTTCAATATCTTCCGATTTAATAACCGACTTCTTTTTATTGGGGTCAGGAGGAGTGGAAGTGATCATGCCATTTTCATCAACGTAGGCAATCATATCGTCCAAACTGGTTGGTTTATCATTGTCTTTGCGCTCTAATCTTTTCTTCTCCTTGTCCTTACGCTTTTTGTCTTTTTTGTTCTTAACTTCCTTTTTATTGAATGTTTCCTGGGATCTTCCCATAATGATATTATTCCTTTATTAGTTTGATATTAATACTATTTTGCCAAAGGTACGATTTTACATTGAATTTCAATGGGATATCGCTACCATTTGGTTGCTTTTCCGGATATGTAGCAAGTGAATTACTTAACTTGATTCTTTGAGATCCAATCTTTCAAAAAAAAAAAAAAATGGACATACTTTATTACAGAAACTAGAAACAGAAGCAGACAGCATAATTATCCATTAAAAGTAGTTTTATTAGTGTAAGAGATTAAGTGACTTAAAAGCTTTTCTGACATTACTTTGAAAATCTTGATACGAACTTAATCTTTCCAACTTAAAGAGATCAATACTCTGGCCGATAGGTAAATATAAATCTGCAAGAGTCAAATCTTTACGTCGTTTTTTCGTATAACTTTCTCTTGCGATTCGAATTGCATTTTCAATTACTTCTTTTGGATTTGCGATATGCTCTGGCATTCTATTGATTTCAAGATCATTATCGCTTCTGTCTGTTCCCATTTCTTGTTTAAGCAATTCTTTATCTGCTAGCATCCAAGCTTCGGTTTCTTGAATGGGAACAATCGCCACGAGTATTTTACAACATTGATTTGCATCCTGACTTTCGAGCTCAATCAATGCTGGTTTAATTTTATGGCTGTATGTGTCCTCAAGATTTCTATTATCAGCATCTGTTTGAACACATAGGATCGTCATTCCAAAATTTTTATAACCGATTGATGAGGATTCCAACACTTTAGTTACAAAAGTTGTTCCTGTTGATAATTTAATTTCTTTAATATCAAAAATATCAATATCAGAGTCGCATTCAAACTTTAAATCATCAAATGTACGTTCTACAATACTTTTAAGGAATCGTTGATCCGTAGACCCTTCTGATATCAATCCTATAAATATCTGCCTTGCCATCAGTTTAACTTCTCTTTTAAGATTTCAAATTCAGTCGTTTCCAAATAATCTTTAACCTTTGCCAAAGCGTATTTCCTTTTCGCTTCCTGCTCTTGTTCAGAAAAAACACCGCCAAATTCATTCTTATCTTGATATCCTGTAAAAGGGTTGTCCATTATTGTAACACTTAATTTTCTTTTTATATTATCAATTGTAGTGCCTCTATTCACCATTTGTGAAAGATGGATACTTACATTTTTATCGTCCATGTATAGTTCCAATATATTTCCAACAAGCACTGGTGAATGAGTATTAACGATCACTTGACGCAATGGCATATCTGTATTCGTAAAATCGGCACTCAAATCTTTTAATAACTTTGCCATTGCTCCAATCCGAAATGGATGAATTCCATTTTCCGGTTCTTCAAAGCACAGCAGACCTGTATGTTTATTATCATATTCCAAGATACACAACGTCAAAATTCGTAATGTTCCTTCCGACAATACTCTTGATGAATATTCCTTTTTGTCCCTGTCTTTTAATTTGATTAAATATTGTTTATTTTCTTTATCATCTATAACATCAACTTCAATGAAATTAGGTAAAAAAGTCTGTAATTTACGAGAAATTTCTTTAAGGCTATAGTTGTCCTCTTGTTTTATTCGATTTAAAACTGCCGCTAAATTTTTGCCACTTTGGCTCAATGAATCTTCACCTGTATTTTTACTGGTCGGGTGTCGCAAATCTTCAGGATTAAGTTCTAAAAACTTCCAACTTCGCATTTCCTCTTTGGCTGCCAACACATGTGGAAAATCAACAGTATCAAAACTGCTCAAAACAGTTTTTGTAGCATTTTTCAAAGGGAAACGTCTTTTATTCCCAGTTGTTCCATCCTGCGGAACTTGAACAGTAGGTATTCCATTTTCTTCTTCAGTCTGGATATATGGAATACCACGCTTGCCAGTTACTACTTTTGGACGCCAATATTCTCTCTTTTCAATGGGTACTAATTTTATCCACCCATCCTCCTGATGTCTTAAGTTTACCAAATATTCATATGCAACTTCCAAATCTTCTATTCCGGCAGAGTTTGTAAAACGTTTAATTTTTAACTCGTAACGTAGCCTTGTATATTTTAAAATTGCTTCATTTCCCCACGCATCTATTACTTTATTATTGACTAACATTTCAACATAAAAATCTATTTCAGTTGCATAGTCTTTTTCTTCAAAAAGTGTAAAGAGTTCCATAAACTCACCACGCTGTTCCTTGAAAGCTTTCTTCAGATTATCTGTTTCAGCCAAACGGCCCAATAATTTTAATGCATCAAATAAATTACTTTTCCCTGAAGCATTTGTCCCAGCAATCATTGTAAATGGTGTAAACACCATTTCAAAATTATGAAACGATTTAAACCCGTTTATTTTGATGTAGGTTATCATAGCCTAATGTTTTAAAATAAATTTCAATTCAAGTTATTTTTTTCAAGTTGCAAGTTACTCAAAGCAAAGGAATGTTTATGAAAGGATGAAGTATATATGTAATAAAAAAAACTCCATCCCAGTAAAGGAATGGAGTTTCAAAAGAATGGCGACGACCTACTCTCCCACAACAATGTGCAGTACCATCGGCGCTGGCGGTCTTAACTTCTCTGTTCGGAATGGGAAGAGGTGGAACCCCGCCGCAATAGTCACCTAAAGCTTTCAGGTGGTGGCTTACGTAATTTAGCAACACCAAAATATTTTTAACATACCGGGAAGAAAAAACAGTAAATTTATAAGTTTTCGTTTCTTTTCGATTGACCTGTAAATACATAGCGAAAGTCTACGGGCAATTAGTACTACTCGGCTATGACGTTACCGCCTTTACACCTGTAGCCTATCAACGTGGTGGTCTACCACGACCCTTAAAGGAAATCTCATCTTGAGGTAAGCTTCGCGCTTAGATGCTTTCAGCGCTTATCTCGTCCACACATAGCTACTCTGCAATGCAGCTGGCGCCACAACAGATGCACTAGAGGTGTGTCCACCGCGGTCCTCTCGTACTAGCAGCAGGTCCTCTCAAATTTCCAACGCCCACAACAGATAGGGACCGAACTGTCTCACGACGTTCTGAACCCAGCTCGCGTGCCACTTTAATGGGCGAACAGCCC
>JBBQMW010000064.1:0-21171 GCA_038329265.1 Bacteroidales bacterium
AGGAAATAAATTTTTTGAAAATGAGTTAATGTAATGAATTTCACTTTCGCATACTTATAAGCACAAGTTGGAAAAAGAATTTTTACAAATAATCACCGAAAATCAGGGAATCATTCACAAGGTTTGTTCCATCTATTGCGACTTGGAAGAAGACCGCCGTGATTTGTTTCAGGAGATTTTGGTTCAATTGTGGAAATCTTATCCTTCGTTCAGGAGCGAATCGAAATTTACCACCTGGATGTACCGTGTGGCACTGAACACCGCGATTACCAGTTTCAAAAAAGATAAAAGGCAGCCCGATAAATCAGGCATCTCGTATGAGAATTTGCAGTTGGCCGAAGAGATGTATGACACGCGGACTGAGGACCAGATAAAGGTATTGAATCATGCGGTATCACAACTATCCGGCATAGAAAAGTCGATTATTCTGCTTTTCCTTGAGGACAAAAAATATGAAGAGATTGCCGAAATAACGGGCATTACCCAAAATTATGTCAGGGTAAAAATGAACCGGATCAAGAAAAAGTTGAAGATGATAATGAATAAGGAAGAATAGATGGATCTAAAGGATTTAAAATCGGCGTGGAATACGTATTCTTCACAAGAGGTGGATAAACATCGGCTTGGAAAGGAGTCCATTCATGAGCTTCTGAAAAACCAGACCAAATCATTGGTTGATCGGATTGACCGCAACATCCGTATCGGAATGATTGTGTTGTTTGTGTTTATAGCTTATGTCATCATCGACGATTTGTATCTTTCCAAATTACTAATCAAAGACCCCATTAAATATCCATCATGGATGATCCCGATGGATGTGTTTTCAAACGTACTGATTGTAACCACCTACCTGTTTTTTGTCATTCGTTACATTCGTATTAAACGAAGTTTTTTGCCCGACACGCACCTGAAAGATTTACTCACCGGAATATTGGATACTATCAAAACTTATCGGCGGATGTTTTATCTGGCGGTTATTATTCTGCTGATTAATATGGTAGTAGGTTTTTCCGCCGGACTTTATCAGGGAGTGAAATTTAACGCAGATGCGGCAGGTAAAGGAATAGAAAATCTATCAACCTCCCAAATACTCTCCATTATTGGCGTTGGACTGGCTATTCTGATTCCATTTATCTCTATTACCTTTTTTCTTCTTCGATGGGGGTTTAACCGACTTTATGGAAGGTATCAAATCCGCCTGAATGAAACACTTCAGGAACTGGATGAAACAGGGGATTTTGAATAATTTTTAAACCTTTCAAATTGACTGATTGTTAATTTACTGCAACCATAAAGTCAGTAAATATGCAATCTCAGGCACAATCCGTAGAAGAATATATCAGTCAGATTACCGACAAACAGCGCGAAGCAATAATTACGCTCCGGAAAACAATCCTTGAAAACATTCCTGAAGGCTTTGTTGAACAAATGAGCTATGGAATGATTGGTTATGTTGTTCCATTCAGTGCTTATCTGAACGGATATCATTGCAATCAGAAACTGCCACTTCCCTTTATGAACCTTGCTGCTCAAAAGAACTTTATTTCACTTTACCACATGGGCATTTATGCAAAACCCGAACTTCTGAACTGGTTTACCGATGAATTTCCGAAGCACAGTAAGCAGAAGCTGGATATGGGGAAAGGCTGTATCAGGTTTAAAAGTTTGAGTCAAATTCCATATGCGCTGATCGGCGAATTGGTGCAAAAAATGGACGTACCTGACTGGATTTCGCATTACGAATCAAGCTTTATCAAGAAATAAAACAATCTCTAAAACTACATCAAATGAAAGCACTTAAAATTATTGGACTAGTTTTGGTTGGAATTATCGCATTGGTTTTAATCACCGGTCTTTTTGTAGACGGCAAATATGCCGTTGAGCGCGAAGTGACGATCAATAAACCGAAACAGGAAGTTTTCGATTACCTGAAATATCTTAAAAATCAGAGCAATTTTAGCGTTTGGGCAAAAATTGACCCGGCCATGAAAACAGAATTTAGGGGAGACGACGGAACTGTTGGCTTTGTTTCGGCCTGGGACAGTGAAAACCCTGATGCCGGAAAAGGCGAACAAAAGATTGTGGAAATTGCTGACGGCGAACGAATCGACTACGAACTGCATTTCATTGAACCTTTTGAGTCAACTGATTATGCGTATTTGACAACTTCTGCCGTGAATGATTCGGTTACTGAAGTTAAATGGGGGTTCAAAGGCGAAATGAAATACCCGATGAATTTGATGCTGCTCACCATGAATATGGAGAAGATGCTGGCTCCTGATTTGGAAAATGGCTTGAAAAATCTTAAAGCTATCCTTGAATGAACCCAATTGTTCCAAATACCATTAACGAGTATTGACAAGCCTGCTATGTGGTTGAAACTTTAATTCGTGCTTTTTAGTATATTTGAAAATCTAAAAACAGTAACGATGTCGACTGCTGAATTAAATGGAATTAAACTCGATTTAATCGATTGGATCAATAAGCTTTCTGATGCAGATCTTATTCAATTTCTGGATGGATTAAGAGTTTCAAGAGCCCAAAACGATTGGTGGGAAGAACTCCCGATTGCTCAAAAGAAACAGATTGATGCAGGCTTAAAAGATGCTGATGAAGGAAAGTTAATGGATTCGAAGAAGTTCTGGAAAGACCTGAACAATGCCTAAGCCAAAAGTTGCATCCATTTTGTGGACCGAACGGTCATTGCAAAATGCCATTTTCATCAAAGAGTATCTGATCACTAATTTTTCCACAAAAGAAGTTCATCATTTTTATGCCATACTTCAATCTTTTGAAATTGCAGTTTGTGCTTTCCCCGAACTTTATCCAAAATCATCAGTCCGGAAAAATATCCGAAGAGCCGTTTTAAGCAAGGTTCTTTCTGCATATTACCGAGTTCGTAAGGGCAAAATCGAGGTCATTGCCTTATTGGATAATCGTTGTGATATTTCAAAATGGCTTTGATTGCATGATACAAAAATTCCAAATTTCAAGCTGAATAAACTTGGAATTTGGAATTTTAAAACTTGAAACTATTTGGTGTCTTAGTTTCTCCGGCGTCTTGGGCGATCGCCACGATCGTTGAATCCGCCTTCGCGACGACCATCACGGTTTCCACCGCCATAACCGCCACCAAAACCACCACCACGACCTTCGCTACGGAATGAACCGCCGCCATCGCTGCTGGCTTCCTGTCCGGCTGTTGATTCAACCCGGCCAATGCTGATTACATGGCCTTCAATAACCACATTGTTCAGCGATTTAACCAAATCGCGTTCGAAATTGCTGTCGATCTCGAAGAATGAGAATTTACGTTGAATATCTATTTTGCCAATTTCAATGTTCCTTCGGCCAGAATATTCGTTGATCATTCCGATCAATCCCGAAGCATTCAGACTTTGTTTTTTTCCGGCGTTAATAAACAGTTTGGTGAATTTTAAGCGATCGCCACCACGATCGCCATTGCGTTCGCTGCCACGATCATTGCGTGAGAACGAATCACGTGGAACTTCAGCCCGGATGTTTAAATCGCGTGCATTTTTATAGTAATCGAGCAATTCGTTAAATTCGAGTGATACAAAGTGTTTCACGATATCGCTATGAGACATATCTTCAAATTGAGCCAGAATTTGAGGGAGGTATTTCTCCACCTGACCACTGCTGATATCAACTTTCTTTACCCGTTCAATCAGGTGAAACAATTGTTTCTCGACAATTTCTTCGCCGCCCGGAACCATTTTGCGTTCAAATTTCTTGCGCGAAAGTTTTTCGATTTGTTTCAGGCGTCCTGTTTCTTTCATGTGAACAATAGTCACCGAAATGCCACTTTTGCCAGCTCTGCCGGTGCGTCCGCTTCGGTGAATATACACTTCCGGATCGTCAGGCATCGAGTAGTTAATTACATGACTTAATTCGGTCACGTCCAGTCCGCGCGCTGCCACGTCGGTAGCAACCAGCATTTGTATTTGTTTGCTTCGGAAACGGGCCATTACCTGATCGCGCTGAGCCTGCGAAAGATCGCCGTGCAAAGCATCGGCATTGTATCCGTCGGCCATAAATTGCTCGGCCACCTCGCGGGTTTCCATGCGGGTGCGGCAAAACACGATGGCATAACAGTCCGGGTAATTATCGGCAATTCGTTTCAGTGTAGCATATTTGTCTTTGGCATGAACCACATAATATTGATGCTCAACATTTTCAGCTCCTGCATTACGCTTTCCAACCGACATTTCCAACGCATTATTCAGGTATTTCGATTTAATTTCAGAAATTCCCAAAGGCATGGTAGCAGAGAAGAGTAAGGTTTGTTTCTCTGCCGGAGTAGTTGAAAGAATCGCATCAAGCTCTTCCTTGAAACCCATGGTCAGCATTTCGTCGGCCTCGTCCAGAATCAGCCAGCGAATGGCAGAAACGTTGAGGATTTTCCGGCGAATTAAGTCATGAACTCGTCCGGGAGTACCAACAACGATTTGACCTCCTGATTTTAATTCTCTGATTTGTTTGGTAATGTCAGCACCACCATAAACTGCAATGCTTTTAAAACCTGGAATGTAGGCCGAATACTTGTCGAGGTCGCGGGTGATTTGCAGACACAACTCACGCGTTGGGCAAAGAATTAGCGACTGCACCTCTTTGACCTGCATCGAGATGTTGTTGATCACAGGTAATCCGAATGCGGCAGTTTTACCGGTTCCGGTTTGAGCTAATGCTACTAAATCCTGTGTTGATGAAATCAGGTGTGAAATGGTAACTTCCTGAATAGGCGTAGGGTTAACGAACCCCATTTCAGCGATCGCCTTCAAAATTTCCGGTTTGAGACCGGTTTCTTCAAATGTCATAATTATCCTTTAAAATTGTGAATCAGCAAAACGCTGATCCTTGCCAATGGAAGGAGACGGGTAGATGCTCCTGCCCTAAACCAGGCAAAAAGGAAATCCGACCCCTAAAATCTTGGCGCAAAAGTAGAGTATTTTTTTGAACTTAAGTTGTTTGACTAATTCTTCGCTTGAAAACACACTGGTTTTTAACACAAATTAAATATTAAATCATTCAGAAAAAGAGTTTATTTAAGTGGAGTAGGTAATTTTGAGACTTTAGCTGACGAAAATGGAATTGGCAAGAAACATTTATTACCGCCAAAGCGGCATTTCAGTATTCTACTTTTAATAATTTAATGAAAACAAGATAAAATTACTTTTATAACAGTAAATTTATTCGAGATGATTTGTTTATCAACGTCAAATATCGTATTTTTGCCGCTATAACAATAGAATTATGCTTGAACCAAAAGTATTGGCAATTGTAATTAAAAATCATCGTAAGGCAGCAAGGCTTAGTCAACTTCAGTTGGCAGAGATGGCAGGAGTTGGTAAAACTGTTGTTTTCGATATTGAGAAAGGCAAAGAAACCATTCAGCTGGACACTTTGCGCAAGATATTGGCTGTTCTTAATGTAAAAGTTCAGCTTATCAGTCCTTTTATGAACCAAATCAATTGGAATGAGATTAGCTAAGATATTGGTGGACAACCAACAGGCAGGTATTCTTTCTGAACTGGATTTTGGAAAAAAATATCGTTTCGAATACATCAACGACTATTCCGGAACTCCGGTTTCCGTGACTATGCCATTAAATATTGAGGGTTACGAGTTCAATTCATTCCCTCCCTTTTTTGATGGACTACTTCCCGAAGGTTACCAATTGGATGGTTTATTGAAATTTGGTAAAATCGACCGAAATGATTTTTTTTCACAACTTATGGCGGTAGGCGATGATTTGGTGGGCAATATAACCGTAAAAGAGATTAAAACATGAATCGCTGCCCAATTACCTACGAGCTCTGTGAAGAAAATTCCTTTAGCCTAAAAGGATTAAAGCTTTTGTCTCCGAAATTAAAGACCTTGGCTTTGCTCGATTTTACTGCTGAAGAATTAAGGGCTGAGGCAATGCAAAGAGCCTCCAAAATGTCTATACAGGGTGTTCAACCCAAATTAAGTGCCATACTTAACATCAAAGATGGAGTTTTCGAAATTGTAGACAAGAATGGAAGATACATTTTAAAACCTCAACATCATATTTTCCCGGAACTTCCTCAAAACGAAGATCTCACAATGCGTTTGGCTGCAAACATAGGTATTGAGGTTCCTTTGCATGGTTTAATTTATTCGAAAGATGGTTCATTGACTTATTTTATCAAGCGTTTCGATCGGAAAGGACAAAAAGATAAAGTTGCGGTGGAAGATTTTGCCCAATTGGCTGGTATGAGTCGGGACACGAAATACAATTATACTATGGAAAAGCTGGTAAAACTGATCGATGATTATTGCACATTCCCCGCGGTTGAAAAGACAAAACTATTCAAACGTGTGCTTTTTAACTTTCTGATTGGAAACGAGGATATGCACCTGAAGAATTATTCTATAATCATCCGCAACGGAAAGATTGAACTTTCGCCGGCATATGATCTGCTAAACTCTTCCATCGTGATAAAAGGTGATATTGAAGAAATTGCTTTGCCCTTGAAAGGCGAGAAAAGAAATCTTACCCGTGATGTTTTGGTCAATTATTTCGGCAAAGAACGTTGCAATTTAACTAATCCAATCATCGAAAGAACTTTAGGAACAATTTATGCAGCATTGCCGTCTTGGGTATATTTGATTGGATTTAGTTTTTTGTCGGATGAAATGAAAAACAAATACATGAATCTCATGCAAAAAAGAGTCGGGATTTTAGGGTTTTGAAACAAAATAGGAACTAGGTTTTGAACCGATAAGACAGCTCGCTTATCTTTGAAACTTAAATGAAAGTAGATAATAACATGAAAGAATTTAAGTTTTGTTTGTTGATGAGAACGTTTTTTTTCGCTGTAATTTTTTTAGGGTCTTTCTCTTGTGGGAATCGTTCCGGAGGAGAAAAAAGTAATACAGTTGCCGACACTACAATCGTTTCGGTTGAAGAGCGCGATGAACCCAATCATGCAACAATTGTAAACGCATTGTTGGTTTCTCCTGAAAATCCAAGACCTGGACAAGTATTCCGTGTGATGATAACAGGCGGTAAAAATATCAAGAAAGCGAAAATAGAGGTGAGTGGTCCTTCTGGAGAAATCGAATCTGCGAAAAACAGAAACGGCGAAGGACTGCCCTATTGGCGAATCGATGAATTTATTGCCGGATCTGAAGGTGAATATCACCTGACTTTGAAAACCAATACCACTGCCAAAAATCTGGATTTTTCAGTGACTGAAAAATCCAATCATACTTTTTCAAATTCGGTCTGGAATACTGAACGGGGATGGAATAGCGACACTGAGGCGCTTTATTCGGCATGGATTAATGCCTTGTTTTACGACGCTGATGAAAGCTCGTCGTGGGCAGCATTGCATGAAGTTACCCAGAATCCAGACCGGAATTTTCTTTTCAACCATCTTTCTCTGGGAGAGGATGATATCCACAATAAAATCAGGGTGCTTATGGAGCCTGACTGTGCTGATAATCCGTATTATATTCGCGCTTACTTTGCCTGGAAACTGGGTCTACCATTTGGCTATCACGAGAGCGATCGCGGTTATCTGGGCAAAGCCCCCGGAACCGGGCGATGGATTACGAATGAGACAATCATTTCCAGAACAAGTCCAACTCAGAAATTCAACTCGTTTATGCGAATGGTGATGAATGGCGTCCATTCTGGAACTGCCCGAACTTCACTTGAGAACGAAAACTCTGATTATTATCCGGTACCACTTACTACGGAAGCATTGCGGCCTGGGGTTATGTTTGCCGATCCTTATGGTCATACGCTTATGCTCGTCAGGCAGATACCGCAGACCAGCGACAGTCCGGGAGTGCTTCTATCTGTTGATGCTCAACCCGATGGTACGGTTGGAATCAAACGGTTCTGGAAGGGTAATTTTTTATTTAATACCAACAAAGATGAAGTTATTGGAGAGCCCGGATTTAAAGCATTTCGCCCTATTGTAGTGAATGATGGGAAGATCAGACTGATGAAAACGGATGAAATAAATTCGAACTCCGGTCTTCTGCCCTTCTCGCTTCAGCAAAAAGGAATGACAAGCGATGCTTTTTATCACACGATGGAGCAGATTATCAACCCCGAACCGCTCGATCCGGAAATGGCAATGCTCGACCTGATCAATGCATTGAATGAACAACTTCATGTGCGTGTTACTTCGGTTGCCAATGGCGAAGAATATATGAAATCTCATCCGGGTGCGGTAGTCCCCATGCCGGGAGGGACTTCCGGAGTATTTCAGGCTGGTGGTTTATGGGAAGATTTCTCAACCCCGAATCGTGATTTGCGCTTGCTAATCGCGATGGATGCAGTTCTTGATTTTCCGAACAAGATTGCTCGTTCGCCCGAAGACTTTAAACTCCCGATGCTTCAATCTCCTGAACACGTTAAAAAGAATCTGGAAGAAATCCTTACGAAGAAGCTGAATGAACTTTCGATCACTTACATCCGCTCCAACGGCAGCGAGCAACGAGTAACGCTTGCAGAAATTCTGAAGCGAAGAGACGCTTTTGAAATGGCATACAATCCGAACGACGGGGCTGAAATTCGCTGGGGAGCTCCCGAAAATAGTGACGAGCGCTCAACTTGTAAACGCCATGTACCAGCCGGTCAATTGGAGAAAATGCAAAAGGTTCGCGTGTGGTTTCAGAAACGTCTTCATCCGCCAACATAGAAAGTGATCAGTGAGAAGTCGCAGTATTCAGTATTAAATCCATCGGGTAAATTCCGGGTAAAATTCCACTGTGATGGAAAAATACAATTTGGTCACTGCTTCCTTGGGCAGGTTGCCAGCCAAAAGCGTCCTGATAAAACTGTCGTGATATTGGAAGATCAGCAACTCCCAGATCAACAATTTTTAAACGAGGGTTCATAATTTGTTGGGTTTTAAATTACTTAATCACAGGGTTCTGCTGCGTTTTACCCTGTGCCGAAACAAATCGTCCCTTCAGTACTTTTAAGGGGCATAGCCCCGGTATGTAGAAGCATAGGACAAAATGGAATGAAGTCCTATGAAATAAAATAAGGACTGTTGCTTATATTCATCTCATTCGAAAAAATCCCGCTATTTTCTCTAATGTTTGTTAATGATTTCATTTTATCCACCGATCTGCTTTTCAGTCGTTCGGATTTTTGGTTCATTTATACACAATTCCTTAATCGGCTTAATTTTATGGGTAAATCGTGTATTCTCTTCTGCAATTGTGGCGGCGGTGTAATTGCTTCGGAAAAGTCGGATCAAATCAAATCAAATCTTGGAACTCTTGAGAGTGATGTTTATCAGTTGGATGATTTCTGCGGAATTGTTATGGGCAGAAAGGATTTTGTCCGGGCAATTGATCAAAAATATGAGCGGAAGTTCATGATAGCCTGTTATCCGCGTGCCATCAAAAATCTGCTGGCTCAGAATAATTTGGAAATTTCAGGATTGGAAGTACTCAATTTCAGGGAACTTTCGGTTGCTGAAATTGATTTGAAACTTAGGAACGACTATTCATTTACTGAAGGAAAAGCTTCTAAAACTACCGTCGAAAGTGGTTTGGATGTTCCGGCATGGTATCCGGTAATCGATCAACCGATTTGCACCAATTGTGGAAAGTGCTTTAAGTTTTGCCTTTTCGGCGTTTATACGTTTGGTGACAAAAAACTGAAAGTGGTTAATCCGTTGGCCTGCAAAAATAATTGCCCGGCCTGTGGTCGAAACTGCCCGACTTCCGCTATCATTTTTCCAAGATTGAAGGAAAACGGCGTTTTGGCAGGTGCTGAACCTGGAGCTGAACCTCAGTTTAAAGGAATGGGCACTGATCGCAATTTGATCTCGACATTAAATCAGCGATCTGCAATGCGACGCAATATTTTCAGGGTCGGATTGATCGAGCAGGCTGAAGCCGAACGAAGGAACGCGTTGGAAGAATTAGCCTCCCCTAAATCCCCTCCGAAGTAGGGGACTTAAAAACACTTTGAAGGAGGTCTTCCTGAATGCAGATACTCTTGAAACTTGAAACTATTTTGAATGGGTTTATTAAATAACATACTTTTCCATACCGACAGAAAATGTCTGTACAAATTTGTGGTGAACATGGGCATCAAAGGTTCTATGTCGTTTGCCCGATTTCAGAAACGTCAAAAAAAAGGTGAATTTTTTCCGGCCTTCAATTTCATTTCGGTTACCGACGACTGCAACCTGAATTGCCAGGGATGCTGGGTGATGGGAAAGGAGAAAAATAGCCGTCTGAAACCGGAACAACTCAACAGGATTATTGACGAAACGAAAAAGGCCGGTTCCTATTTCTTCGGAATTTTGGGTGGCGAACCTTTGCTTTACAAACCACTTCCGGAGATATTTAAAAAGCATTCGGATTGTTATTTTCAATTGTTTACCAACGGAACATTAATTACGCCTGAAGTGGCTGAAACGCTTCGGCAATGTGCCAATGTGACTCCACTCATCAGTTTTGAAGGCGACGAGCAGGTGGCCGATGTGCGCCGTGGTGGAAAAGATGTGTTTCAATCGGCCACAAAAGCCATTGAGAATTGTATCAATGCTGGATTGATCACCGGAGTAGCTATCAGCGTTTGCAAATCGAACCTCGAAATGGCCATGTCGCCTAAATTTATCCAATCGCTGATCGACAAAGGTGTGGCTTATTTGTGGTACTACATTTACCGGCCTGTAGGTGAGCGTCCAAATTATGAACTCGCGCTTAGCTCATTAGACATCCGACAACTTCGTCAGCACATGGTTGATGCCCGCATGGAATACAGCATCGCCATTATCGATACCTATTGGGATGCCGATGGAAATGGCATGTGTCCGGCTGCCGAGGGACTAAGCCACCACATTAATGCTTCAGGATTTGTTGAACCTTGTCCGATTATTCAGTTTGCAGCCGATCATGTGGATGAAAAACCACTGGATCGACTGTATGCCGAATCCGGATTTTTGAGCGATTTCAGAACCCAGATTCAACAAAAAACCAAAGGCTGTGTAGTTATGGAAGATCCGCGCTGGCTGGCCGAATTTGTGCAAAAACACAATGCTAAAAATACATCTGGACGAATAGGTGAATTGGAACGAATCCGGTTTGCACCTGAAACAAATAGTCACGGTTCATGCGAAGTGATTCCGGAGAAAAGCCGGATTTACCGCTTTGCCAAACGACGGGCATTTTTCGGATTGGGAGCTTATGGATGATATTATCTGGGCTAAAGCCCAATATTTCTTGTGCTATTGTTCCGTCACATAAATGAGACGGCAAAGGATAATGCACCGATCAAAATATGGGTTTATCCTTTGCCGTTTGGCTTTAAAGAATGACAATGAAGGTTAAAGAAAACATACTGGTTGTTCCGGAAAAGGCATTGACCCGAAACCAATTGAGGAAAGCTGCCCGCGAAATGGTTGCAGAGCGGGAAATTGTTCCGCCCGGGAACTTCGTGCTTATTCAACAGATGGCCGATGAAGTGATTGCTCAAACCGAAACTGACAAAAGTTTCCGTGAGTTTGCTATGGTCGTATGCGGAAACGAAATCTGGCGGTCGGTGGTGGCAGCAACTCCATACAACCGAAGGCTTTTGCTTCTACCGCAATGCCTGAAAAATAACAGTTCCTGTCATTCTGAAATTGATGAATTGGGACTGATTTGTGCCGGATGCCAAAGCTGCCAGATTGATTCAATTTTGCAAAAAGCTGAAGAACTTGGTTATGCCACACTGGTGGCCGAAGGAACAACTGTTGCCATCAGCCTAGTTCAGGAAGGGGCGGTTGATGCCGTGATTGGCGTGAGTTGT
Source organism: Bacteroidales bacterium (assembly GCA_038329265.1). Lineage (GTDB taxonomy): Bacteria > Bacteroidota > Bacteroidia > Bacteroidales > Prolixibacteraceae > Aquipluma. The sequence goes on from JBBQMW010000064.1 coordinate 11,819, forward strand.
ATGTCGGTACTTCAAAAATCATTCGAACCTGTTTCGAGGGTGTCAGTGCCGGTAATTGGTATTCCGTTGCTTTTCGAAGGCTGTGCCGAAACCGATGTGGATAGCCGCTGGCTCGAAGATGAAATGACCAATTTTAAGGAAAATGCAGATCTGAAACCTTTATCAGTTTCGGCGCTGAAAGAAAAAGTAAATGGTTTTTTTACCGAAGACCAGCTAACCGGGATGATCGGTTCGGCCAACGATCAAACTACACGATTGTCCATACAGTCTATGCTTACCGGAGGACAACGGATTCGCCCATTGCTGACTGCATTGGCTTATTCGGCATATACCCCGGAGGTTTCAGAAGATTTACTTGCAGCACTTTCGGTGGTGGTTGAATGCTTTCACAAAGCTTCGCTAATTCACGATGACATCGAAGATAACGACGATTTTCGATACGATACAGAAACCATACACAAACAAAATGGAATTCCGGTGGCCATCAATACCGGAGATTTTCTTTTAGGGAAAGGCTATGAATTGCTGGGACAACTTCCGCTCGATGCCTCTTCAATGGCTGCATGTTATCGTTTGGTGGCTGCCGGACACGTGGCTTTGTCGCTCGGCCAAGGTGCTGACTTGCTGGCAAGTTTACATAAGAAAGTCCTTTCGCTCAATCAGCAACTTGAGATTTTTGACCATAAAACCGGCTCAGCTATTCGGGTAGCTTTATTGCTTGGTGCTGTTGCTGCCAATGCTTCGGAAAATGATCAGACAATACTTAAAACTTTTTCGGGCTACTTCGGAATGGCCTATCAAATCAAAGACGATCTGGACGAATTCCGCGAAGCCAACGAACAGACCCAACCAGCAGATTTTCCATTGCTGCTTTCGCTTCTGGATGAAAATTCGGATGAATCATCATCGGCAAACCTTCAGCTGATTTATACAGAAAATGATAAATTGCAGATTTCGGAACTGATTCTGAAACATGAAATTGACCAGAAAGCAGAGCTGCTTTTGCACGAATACACCGACAAAGCCTACCGAGAACTCGACAGATTGGGAAACCTGAAAATGAAGCTAAGTTTATATACAGTTTTGGGGAAAATATTCTGAAGACGTTGAAATTAATAAGGTTTGGATTTACTGGTCTTGCTATTGCTACAAAGGTTTAAAGGCAATAAAGTTTAGGTATTTTAACCTTAGTAGAAAAATGTCAATCAAAAATTATTAACCTTATTTTGTGTGAAATTCATTTGGATCATGTACGAAAATCTCATCAAAATCCCTTTTTATAAACTTCTGGTTAATTATCTCCAAAACGGGTTGAACCTACTTGACGAACAAGGTCTGGATGAAATTTTTCAGTTTTTGATCAGCCAACAAAATCCTGATGGTGGGTTTCAGGATCGGGGCGGAAAGTCGGATTTGTATTATTCGCTGTTTGGCGCGCTGATGTTGATGGCCGTGGAAAAGATAACCGGAGACCGAAGACCGGAGACCGAAGACGAACCGCGGCGTAGGGTTGATCCTATGTGGTCAAGTTTCCCAACGATACCTGATTCACATTCTGCATCCGAGTCAATTCTGAAACTAAAACAATATATTTCCCAACAGTCAAATTCTGATGTGCCCGGATTTATCGAAAGATGTTGTTTGGTTTTGCTTCAGAAGGAATTGAAAACAAAACGAACTTCGCGAATTAAATCCATTTTTTCATTGGGAAAATCATTCTGGGAAGAGCGCTCTTCAATCAATTTATCGTACCGAAGTTTCGTGTTGTTTCTGACATTGGATGCAGTGCTTCCGTTTCGTGCGGTACTGAAAATTGGAGCGAAAAGGATGTTTTCAAAATCAACTATTGATTTGAATTCCCCATCTTCTGAAGTGGCAGCCAAAGTTTTTCTGCAAAAAATGATGAACCAGGATGGATCGGAAGAGCAGGAATTACTGAAGACGTTTATCTGTAAATCGGGTGGATTTAAAGCCTTTGCTCACCTTGATCAGGCGGATATGCTTTCGACAGCCGTTGCCTTGTTTGCCCTCGATTTTACCGGATGCGATTTGCGTTTGCTAAAACCTGCCTGCCTCGATTTTATCGGACAAAATTTCTCAGAAGGAGCTTTTCTTTCAGGTGACGGAGACACAACTGCTGATGTGGAATACACATTTTATGGATTGTTGGCGCTGGGAGTATTGGCAAGGTAACTATTTAATCATTGATTTTTCTGGATTCTGTCGGTTGTCCCAAATAGATAAAACGATGATTTCTGTAGGAGTGATTTGGTATATGATTAGGTAGTTTTTTAATACTTTTACTCTGATATCTTCTCTGTTTGAAGGCTTTCCTATAAAAGGATAACGACTTATCAGCTTCAATGAATCTTTAATCAAGTCATTTAATCTCCAGCTAAATGTTATCGATTTATTGTGTTCAATCCAAAATTACAGAATATCTATTCTTTCTTTTTGTGCATGTTTGGTCCAGATTATTTGCCTAACCATTCTTCAATGTCTTTGTTTGCTTGTTCTTCGGTCAAAAACTCACCATTTTTGTATTGGAGTTGGCTATCTTCAACAGATATTATCTGTTCTTCAGAAAGTTCATAAACATTGATGTCTGTATCCTCATTGGCAATTAACCGGTACATTTCTTCAAGCAGCTCATTATTTTCAGAAAGGTCTATTTTGTGAATAAGCTTCTTTTTTAATTCTTTGGCGGTCATGGCTTTCAATTTTTAGCAAACTTACGAAATTAGTTTATAAGAATTTTCGTCTGTTCTTTTGTATCTTGCATTCTGAACCGAATATTTATATGAATACGATAATTAAATCCCAATTTTCCGAACTTAGCACCCTTCTTCTCCAAAAGCGCAACGCTGCCGGTTATTGGGAAGGACGGCTTTCGTCGAGCGCTTTGGGTGTGGCCGTGGCTATTACAGCACTTCATTTCTACGATGAATTGGGAAATTCTTCCGAAATATCGACTGGAATAAATTGGCTGGAAACAAACATGAATACTGATGGCGGATTTGGCGATTCGCCTGAGAGTAAAAGTAATGTCAGCACCAGTTTGCTTTGTTATGCAGCAGTAAAATCATGCGGCACAAAAGATTTATTACTACTTAAAATTGGAGATTACCTACGTTCGCAAAACATTGATGTTAATTCGGAACAACTCATACCGGCAATACTCGATTTTTATAAAACCGACCGCACTTTTTCGGTTCCAATCCTTACCATGTGCGCCTTGTGCAATGTTCCTGGAAAAGAAGCTTTCGATTCTATTCCGCAATTGCCATTTGAACTTTCATTATTGCCCCGTTCGTTTTACAGTGCGCTAAATTTGAGTGTGGTGAGTTATGCCATCCCAGCACTCATCTCGGTTGGAATTGCCATTTTCAGGCATAAACAACGAAAAAATCCGGTGATGCGAATTATTCGTGAAACTTCAGTGAGAAAATCGTTGGAATTACTCCGGAAAATTCAGCCTGAAAGTGGTGGTTATCTGGAAGCCATTCCGCTCACTGCGTTTGTTTGTTTGTGTCTGATTGAATCGGGCTTCCGCGATCTGGAAGTAGTTCGCGATGGAATGGCATTCCTGAAACGCACCCAACGCAAAGATGGAAGCTGGCCGATTGACATTGACCTTTCGACGTGGGTGACCACTTTGGCAGTGAAATCCATCAAGAATCATCCGGATGTTTTGACTTATGATGACAAACAAAAACTTACCAAACATTTATTGGCCATTCAGAATAAAGAAATTCATGCGTTTAATGGCACTCCAGCGGGCGGCTGGGGCTGGACATCACACGCCGGATCAGTTCCCGACGGTGATGATACTCCCGGAACAATTCTTGCTTTGATTGCTCTGAATCAACAGAATACTGGACTCATTCAAGAATCGGTTTTAGCTGGTTGCGGCTGGTTAAAGCAACTACAGAACAGTGATGGTGGTTTTCCTACATTTTCACGTGGTTGGGGTAAGTTACCGTTTGATCAAAGCTGCTCCGATTTAACAGGTCATACTATTCTGGCGACAGCTAAAACAGTTCACGTATTTGGCAATTCATTGAGCAAAAACCAGTATTCAGCAATTAAAAAGTCTCTTGTGAAAGCGATAATTTATCTGGAAAGGCAACAGAAACCGACAGGTTATTGGTTGCCGCTTTGGTTTGGAAATCAGCATACTTCCGATCACACCAACCCGGTTTATGGAACGGCCCGTGTGGTTTCGTACCTGAATGATACTTTGACGACAGATTTTGGAAGAGAATATTTGGTGATCCTGAAACTAATGATTGATCGTGGCTGTAGCTACCTGAAATCGGTTCAGAATCTTGATGGAAGTTGGGGAGGTGCAAAAGATATTTCCGGAAGTATTGAGGAAACTTCGCTGGCGATAACGGCTATTTGCCAAAATGGATTTCAGGAAGAATGTAAAAAAGGATTAAACTGGCTGGCCGAAAAAATAAAATCCGACGGGCTGGTTGCTTCTCCCATCGGATTGTATTTTGCATCGCTTTGGTACGACGAAGAAATGTACCCGCTAACGGCCTATCTGGAATGTTTATCGGCAAATATAGAGTTGTTTGATTTGCCCGTTGCCTAAAGGCGAACGGCAAAGAATAAAGCTTTGAACAAAGATATTCTGAAGTTCTGATTTCTGCGCTACTACATACTATTTGCTAAGAACAACCGCCGGACTTATTTTGATTTCCATCAGATAACCTTTGCAAATACCTTTTATTTTTATCGGCTTACCGGGTTCTAGCGCCTGAACAACGGATTGGTTACCAGTAGACCAACTGCTGTCGAGCTGACAACTGATTCCTTCCATTTCATTTTCGAGAATCAAAACATCAGTTCCGTTCTGAAGTTTACTTTTTGCAACCAATTTTCCACTAATTTCGAGGGCTTTTTCGCTGTATTTGGTTGTGGCCGCAGTTTCGTCCTGTTGAAATTCTCCGAGCAGTTTAGCGGCTTCCACTTTAAAATCTACATCCATTTTGCTAATATCAGCATGAGGTTTGAAAAACATTTTCAGGCCAATTCCGATACCCAATACGACAAAAATGAGAACTATTATTATTGCATATTTAATTTTCATGATTTTCAATTTTGACGTGGAACGTGACTTCTGAAGTTATTGTCCGAAAGGTAGATAATTTGCTTTAACCGTGATTTCCATTTCCTTTCCAATCTTGTCGCGAACAACCGATGGAATGGTGATGCCGTAATCTTCAGGAGTAACCTTAAATTTTGATGTTCCCACCAATTTGCCATCAACCAGCCCCAGAGTTCCGGGCACTGTGATGGTTTTATCCACTCCGTGAACATTCATGACTCCGGTAATTTTGATGTTGACCGAGGCGGATTTTAACATCTCTTTATTAAATCCTTCGATCGTGCCTTTGAATTTAGTTTTCGGAAATTTGGCACTCTCCATGTAGTTTTCGTTAAAGTGTTCTTCCATCAGGGCACGCTTAAAATGGAAAGTGGTCATTATGGCCTGAAAAATAACTTCACCGGTTTCAGAATCGAGGATGGTTACAGCTTCATTGCTTTCTCCCAGAATGTCTTCCATTGGTGTTGAGGAATAGAAGGAGATGTAAGCATTTTTAGCAATAAATTTACCTTGCCCAAAAACACCGATGGATGCTGTAATTAAAAACAGAACGAATAATCTTTTAATCATGGCGTTATTTTTAAAATTACAATGTAAATACTCTCGAGATGTTAAATCCGAGGTGAATTCCTCCATCATTCCAACTGTCGGTTGTATGAGGAATAAACATTCCTTCCCGCATTGCAATGGAGTTTGATAGCATAATCTGGAAAACATGCCCACCTGTTTCAAGGTCAATGCCTATCGAAGCCGAGTTGTAAGTTCTGGGCTCAAGGTATTTTGCATTTGGGTCGATTTTATAATAGTATTCCGCATTAACCGACATTCTTTTAGATACCTTGTAGCGGGCACCTGCTCCAATTGCAAAAATATCGTTCAAATCAAGTTCTGTTTCGACTAAGTTTCGATGTACCCATGAAGGAGTCAGCTGAAAAGAGAACTTGTCGTTAAACTTTCGGGCAATCAGAATTTGATTCACGAAGGTGAGTTTTGAAGAGAAATAGTCTGGATTATAATCGTTTTTTTGTGATTTAATTTCCAATGTGGTTAAATAACTCATTGAAACGGGCATGGTTTTAGCTCCGGTCGACTGTCTTAAAAGTCTGAATTTGGCGAATCCGTCGTAAATTTTGTTTAAACTTCCACGGCCTAATCCCAGCATCAACCAGTTCGTAACTCCATATTCTAAACTGAAGTGAATGTTGGAATTGTCGAGTCCCCAAAGTCCATATGCTCCTTCATTCAGCGTACCGAACCTATGCGAAATACGAAAATCGAGTTGGTTTTTCTTCATCTGCTGAACGGAATGTCCACTGATGATCCGGCTGGCTTTAAATGTTGCCGAAGTATAATTTATTGTAGGCTTTGTTTCTGCATTTAATAATACATCCAGATCCTGACTAAATACATTTCCGGAAAGAAAAAAAAATAAAAATCCGAATAAGAATAAAAAAACTTGTTTCATAGGTCTGGATTTTAATTGTTTAGACTTCCGTTATCAATCCATTTTTGTAACTGAGCAATTTCACAATCAGGGAGTTTCCCGCCACCATCAGGCATTGGAACAAATCCATTAAGGTGATTTACAGCACCTATCAGTCTGCCGTTGTTGACAATTATCATTATATCGTTATAATCCTGAAGCTTTATGCCATTACCTGAAGATGACGCAGCAGAATTTGAATGACAGGTCAGGCATACCTGCAAAATTGTAGTCACCGTTCCTGAAAACGTAACAACTGTATCATCACAAGGTCCTGAAATTGATGGATAAAGCCTCTCCTCAGAGTCATAATAACAACCTGCAAAAAAGGTAATGGCAAGCAAAAAGAATATTTTCAGAGAGATTTTCATTGGACGGTTTTTAAATTTGTTCCGGCAGATTTTGTTGTTGTGCATGTTGTTTCCTGTGCTCCCTGTTCAATCCACAACCGAATGATCGTGCGCTTTTCTTTTGACAGTGGGTTGCTGGGTGGCATCAATGCAAACGTACTTGTAATAGCTTGATAGGCTTTACTCTTATCGGCATTACCAGAAGTAATTGCTTGCATGATGCCGGAATAATTCGTAAAAACGTATCCTCCTTCACCTCTGCTGTCGTGACAACCACTTGTAGCACAACTATTTTTAAAAATTGGAAGAACTTGCCCGGTAAAACAGATTGGTTCAAATTGATCAGCCGGAATGCCCTCTTGCTTGCAGGAATTAATCAGTAAAAGGACTAACATTAGCCCAAAGACTAAGGTTGTTTTAAAAATTCCAATTCGTGTAATTTTCATGATTGCTATGTTGTAAATACTTGGATATTCGAATTCCAAGTTAAAGGAACTGTATCTAAAAACCAAAGATATGAAATTAATATAGAAAATGCTTGAATGCCAGAAATGTATATCCGGATTATTTATACTGTTTTGATAAATCGGCTTCCATAGCAAAATTCTGTATTAATTACATATCTTTAAGTGATTAGAAATCAAGTTTTCCTGCAGATTATACGAATGCTTTATTTTTCCAGAAGTCCATCTGCAACCCACTTATTCAGGAGAGCAATCTTGTCTGCTGACAACTTCGTTCCTCCTTTTGGCATAAAGCCGGCCGCTGTTGTTTCACGTTGAACCCTGTCAAGAATTGCACTAATTTTGTTTTTTGTAGTGGCATAATCGTCCCATTTATTTGGATTTCCCCCTCCAGGCATGTGACATGGTGAACAAGAGGCTGTTAGAAGCGGCTTAACATCAGTAATAAATGTGACTTTTACAGGATTTACTGTTACAATTACTGAAACGGGACTTCCCATTGTTCCATTTGCAGTTGGAGTTACAGAATAGGTTGCAGTACCAGCCATTGCACCTGTTACAGTCAAGGTTTGAGCGATACTTGAACCACTTCCGGACGAGGCTCCAGAAACGCCGGTTTGAATAACAGTCCATGAAAAAGTAGTACCTGTGACTGAACTGGTTAGAGCAATTGATGTTGCTGTACCTGAGATTATTGCCTGCGTCATTGGGGTAGCTGTTGCTACCGGTGGAACAACATCATCTTCTTTTGTACAGGAGTTCAGAAGTAAAAAAGTGGAAAAAAGAAAAAGTGCGAAAAATTTAGTTCTCATACAGATTGTTTTAAAGGGTTAATAATTATTTGTTACAAAATATTGATTACTATATAATAGTTTAAGATTCATTTGTCTGTATTAAGAAAAACAAAGTTAGTATTCCTTCTGATTTACAACAGATTAAAAAATTACTTCTTTTTGGCAGGACAGGATGAAATACCAAAAACAAAGTACAATGGACAAAAATTAATGAAGCTTGTCAGCGTGAATACTGCTGCAAGTATAATTAGAACAATGCCCAATGTTCCACTAACTACATTTGTAAAATAAAGTACTGCAATAATTGCCGAGATAATCAATCTGATAATCCGATCGGCTGATCCCATGTTTTTTTTCATAATAATTAATTAAATTTTATAAATGGTGCAAATACTGAAGAGGTTCTTTCTTTCCTATTTATCGAAATTGAAACCGGAAATTGAACCTATATTCATCATTTGCATACAATGATATAATAGTTCACTAATACGTGCAGTGACTAAAGTTACTTGGCGAAAAATAATTCTATGCTGTCGTGGTGCTGTTTAAGCTTATTTTGTCCTTCCAGTTTTTTGACTAACCGGCTCACAACCTCTCTGGCTGTTCCTAATTCGTTTGCAATCTCCTTGTGAGAAACTTTGATAGGGTTTTTACCAGTAACATTTATCTTTTTTGTAAGATAGTCTAATAGTCTTCGATCGAGTTTGTAAAAAAGCAAGTGATTTATTGTATCAATTAGTTCAGTATATCGGAGGTCGTATTGTTGGTAAAAAAGTTTATTGATTGTTGGGAATTCAGTTACCCATCCGGCAACTTTGTCTGCCGGAATAAGTAGAATTGTACTTACTTCTTCGGTGATAGCGAAGATCTTACTTTTCTCATTTTTGAGACATGATGAAAAGGACATGATACAACTCTGATCAGGCTTCACATAATAGAGGAGAAGTTCTTTGCCTTCAAACTGTGTATATACTTTTACAAGTCCATTTAAAACAATAGGAATTACCTTTACATACTGACCTTCCCTAATCAGTTCCAAATTTTCTGGAAACTTTTTAATGTCAGAAACACTCAGAATTTTCTGAAGTAACTCAATGCCTAAAAAATTGAACCTCGATTCGATATTGTAGTTGTCTGGCATTTTTT
>JBBQMW010000065.1:0-21063 GCA_038329265.1 Bacteroidales bacterium
TTGCATTCGGGCAAAAAAGATTTGTTTGTGTGTTACTTTAACAAAATGTGGAATTGTGTTTTGTTCCGATAAAGTGATGTGGAGTTATAAAAAAAGAAAAAAGGATAGATTCTCTAATCTACCCTTTCCCTAACTAACTAACTAACTAACTAACTAAACCTAACTAAACCTAACTAAACCTAACTAAACCTAACTAAACCAATAAAACTAATCAAACCTAACTTATGAAATATGATACTGCAAAGTTAAGCCACTCTCCTGTGAAGTATGTTAACTAAATCTTAAATAATGTGTTCTATAACATTAAATGTTGGCATGTTCTGGAAGAATCCAATGACCGGCTTTCGGTCGTGCAAGTTGGGCGAATTCATGCTTTTTGACTCAATACTTCTGCTTTTGCAGAAATATTCAGGATACTTTATTCAGAAATTGTCTTTCTTATTTCTTCTTCGCCTGATGCAACTCCAGATTCACAAAAACCGGCAAATGATCGGAAGGATAGCGCAGGTCTTTGGAGTCAGAAAGTACAGCATAGTCTTTCACTTCAACTTGATCGCTGACAAACACGTAGTCTATTCGGTCTTTTAACGGACTGTTGAAATCGAATCCATTAAAGGTACCGGATGGCCCATAAGGTGCGTGCTTGCTGATTGAGCGCGAATCTTTCAATTCTTTTGTAATTACAGCAATCGGTGCTTGTTCAGGAGTGAGGTTGAAATCTCCTGTCAGGATCACAGGCAGATTATCCTTATTCAGTTCTTTTATCTTCCGGAGAATCAGTTTAGCCGATTCTACCCGTGCCTGAGTCCCTTTGTGATCGAAATGAGTATTGAACACCATGAATTGCTTGTCTTTCTTCTCGGTCTCAAGCAGTATCCAGGTGCAAACCCTGTTAAAGGCTGCATCCCAACCCAATCCTGGCTTATCCGGAGTTTGTGATAACCAGAACCAACCTTGTTTCAAGGCTTTATATTTTTCAGCATTGTAAAAAAGAGGGGAGTATTCACCTGCCTTTTTGCCATCGTCGCGTCCAACACCTACCCATTTCATTTTGGGTAACTGAGTCTGAAGGTCTTCAATCTGACCAATTAAGGCTTCCTGCAAACCGAATATGTCAGGTTCATGAAAGCTAAGCAATGCGCCAACCTGTTTACTTCGGTTGGGCCAGGCATTGACGCCGTCGTCAGGAGTGTTTAAGCGGATATTGTAGGTTATGACTTGAATATTTTGGGCGACAATCGTGTTGCAGAAAAACAACAGGACTAAAAAGGTAAGATTTTTCATTCGTTACAAAAGTTAAAGGTTTGGTATTCGCACGATTTATTTTCGGATTTAATAACTGTATTTTTTTGCCCGGTTCCATTATTCACAATGTAGGAATTGCAAAAGTCGATGATCTCGTTGACATTAGCCGACATGGGTTTGCCTGCAATTTCATGACCTGCATTGCAATAAGTATATAACCAATAAGGTGTTCCAAGTTTTTTTAGTTTTTCGGCAATGGTGAACGAACCATGTAACATGATGTAGCCCGTTTGTGATTCATTGCAGTAGTGATGGGGAGCTGATGCGTATGGAACCAGATTGTCGCAGGTTCCATGAAACAACAATGATGGAACCGCTGATTCCTTAAAAATCCTTGAAGTATCGGGAATTGCTCCTGCCATTGAGATCACACCGGCATACGAAACCGGTCCGCTATCGAGTCCATAGCAATAGGGTGGCTGATAGGCTGTATTTAAGACGGTCTCGGCTCCTGCACTGCTTCCTGACAGAATAATTTTTTGCGGATCAATTCCCATTTTATCGCGTTGCTGAATCATGAAAAAGGTGGCATCCTGAAGGTCTTCAACAGCCTTGTTAAATGTATTTCTTTTGTCGATGGCCGGACAATCACAACCAAAACCGGTTTCGATTCCCTTTCGGGTAAGTCGGTAGGTAATGGATGAAACCACATAACCATATTGGGCAAGTTTTTTGCAAAACACCTGCACTTCATCACTGTTGCGTGTGCCTCCGGAAAAGCCTCCCCCATGAACATAGAAAATCAAAGGCCGGTTTGTCTGATTATCGAAGGCCGGACTGTACACATCAAGGTCGAGCGACTGTCCATCCTTAAAGGCATATGTGTATGTGTCAACCTTCACTGAATCAGTAATTTCATCCTTGTATCGTTCCTGTGCCTGAAGTGAAGGAAAAAGGAAAAAGGAAAAAAGTAAAGCGGTAAGAAAACAGGTATGAAACTCCATTAAATATTAAGATGATTGATAAAAACGGTTTAAATGTATGAAAAAATCAAGTCAGGACTACAAATTCGTTCAGAACTCGGAAAAATCGACAAATTAGAACCTGCAGATCTTCTAAAATCTGATCAGGTCATTCCTTTTTCCAAATGACTAATAACTATTTCTTATCCGATCTTCACTTTAATGACCACTTTTTTTACTTTTTCCGATTGATCGACCATCATACATGGCCGGTGAACATCCTGTGGAAAAAATACTGCAAACATGCCTTCTTCAAGATATAGTGGAGTGCCTTCTCCCTGATAAAAAGCAATATCTTTCTCAGGAACATACTCGCTTGTTATTTTCTGATTTCTGAGTGTCTCATAACCAATCAGTTCTTTTCCTGAAACCATATATTGAATATCGGTATAAATCTGATGTGCTTCCAAACGGCAATCTTCCGGTTTTTTCGAATCATATTCGCTGATAAGGGCGAAAACCAGATCACCATCTATTTCGTGACGGCCTTTTTCAAGTGCTGACAAGTTGTTGGTATTTTTCAGAAACTCAAAACCTGTTTCTAGGTTTTCGCTGATGGATGAATAGAAATCCGAATTTTCAAGTTTATCTAAAATCATTGGGAAATTATTTTTGGATTAAATTACAAACCAGTTATTTACAATACCTGCATACCGATTTTCGTTTTTATTCCTAAAAATGTTTTCCTTCGGAAAATACTTGTAATCGGCAGCATATTTTTCGTAATTCTCAACGATGTCTCGGAGTGCATCGATAAAAATTACAACCTCCTGATTGGTCATTGTCGGATGCAGCGACCAGCGAACCCAGCCCGGTTTTAGAGACAGATCGCCTTGATTGATCCGGTTGGTGATTTCGTCCGACAATTCGTGGCTAACTTCCAGCAGAATATGTCCGTAAGTTCCGGCGCAGGCACAACCTCCACGAACCTGAATGCCATGCAAGTCATTCATTAATTTTACCAGCAGATTGTAATGTATTTTGACCACATAAAATGAAATTACGCCCAATCTTTCGCGGTGACTTTCATCCATGATTTTAACTTCCGGAATGCTGTCGAGTCCTACAAAAGCCAGTTTCAGCAATTCATTCTCGCGCAAATGTATATTTTCAATCCCCATTTTTTCTTTCAGCCTGATGCAAAGTGCAGTGCGGATGGTTTGCAAAAAACCGGGAGTTCCGCCATCTTCGCGAACTTCAATATCATCCACATATTTGTATTTTCCCCACGGATTGGTCCAGTCAACAGTTCCGCCACCCGGTTGATCGGGCACCGAATTGTGGTACATCGACTGGTCGAAAACCAATACTCCGGAAGAACCGGGTCCACCCAGAAACTTGTGCGGCGAGAACATGATTGCATCCAGTTTTTGCATCGGATCAGCAGGGTGCATATCCATTTGATCGTAAGGAGCTGAGGCGGCAAAGTCTATAAATACGACACCACCATTTTCATGCATAATCTGTGCGAGTTCGTAATATGGAGTTCGGATTCCTGTAACATTAGAACAGGCAGTAAACGAACCGATTTTAAACGGACGGGATTTAAATTCTTCAAGTTTCTTTCGAAGATTTTCTGGCGAAACCTGTAGATTTTCGTCCGGATCAATAATTACCACATCGGCATTAGTTTCATACCAGCTGGTGTGGTTTGAATGATGTTCCATGTGCGTGATGAAAACCACCGGACGTTCGCGATTGGCAAGGCATCCTGTATGATTTACCTGTCCACAGTATTTGAGTCCCAACATGCGCTGAAATTTGTTGATTACTGCTGTCATTCCTGAACCTGCGGTGATGATGATGTCGTTTGGTCCGGCATTCACATGCGCTTTAATGATTTGTTGCGCCTGATGATAGGCATGGGTCATCAAAGCTCCGGTCTCACTGGTTTCGGAATGAGTATTTCCGACAAAAGGCCCGAATGTTTCAGTAATTTTTTTCTCAATAGGTTGATAGAGCCGGCCACTTGCAATCCAATCGGCATAGATAATTTCCTTCGTCCCGTATGGCGATTGAAAACATTGGTCGATGCCAATAATTTCCTTTCTGAAAGTCTCAAAATAAGACTCAAGTTTTGTCATAGTTTCTTATTCTCAAAAATGCGGTGCAAAATACGCCCTTTCCGTCAGATAAAAGCAGAATAAAATCAGTTTTTGTCACCTTGAGATAAGGTTCACTGTCAAGATCGGTGACAAAAAGTCATTTTTGAGACGTGGTATAGTCTTTGAAAAAAGTGCTGCACATGAAATAGAATGTTAATCTAAAAATCAGATAAAATGCAAAAAGGAAAAATTGGGGTAAGCAGCGACAATCTGTTTCCCATCATTAAAAAGTTTCTCTATTCCGATCACGATATTTTCCTTCGTGAAATTGTTTCAAATGCAGTTGATGCCACTCAAAAACTTCGCACTTTGGCCTCAAAGGGAGAGTATTCCGGAGATATGACCAACGCTAAAGTTCAGGTAAAAATCGACAAGGATGCCAAAACCATCACCGTTTCGGATAACGGTATCGGTATGACCGCCGAAGAAGTTGAGAAGTTCATTAACCAGATTGCTTTTTCGGGTGCCGAAGAGTTTCTTGAAAAATACAAGGACGATGCGAATGCCATTATTGGCCATTTCGGACTTGGATTTTATTCATCGTTCATGGTTTCGAGTCAGGTTGACATCATTTCAAAATCATACCGCGAAGGTGCAACTGCCATTCGTTGGGAGTGCGATGGAAGTCCGGAATATACTTTGGAAGAGTCAGAACGCGCAGAAGTTGGAACTGACATCATCATGCATATCAATGCCGATTCAGAAGAGTTTCTGGAAAAATCGCGGATTGGTGAAATGTTGAATAAATACTGTAAGTTCTTGCCGATACCAGTTGTTTTTGGTAAAAAGACAAGCTGGAAAGAAGGCAAAGAAGTAGATACCGACGAGGATAATCAGATTAACGATGTGGCTCCGGCATGGACCAAAAAACCGGTTGATCTGACCGAGGAAGATTACAACAATTTCTACCGTCAGTTGTATCCAATGGCCGAAGATCCGCTGTTCAATATTCACCTGAACGTGGATTATCCATTCAACCTGACCGGTATTCTGTATTTCCCGAAACTAAAAAATACGGTTGAGGTTCAGAAAAACAAAATTCAGTTGTACTCGAACCAGGTTTTTGTGACCGATTCGGTGGAAGGGATTGTTCCTGAATTTTTGACGCTTTTACACGGAGTACTCGATTCTCCTGACATTCCGTTGAATGTATCGCGTTCTTACCTGCAAAGCGATTCGAATGTGAAGAAGATCAGTAGCCACATTACCAAAAAAGTGGGCGATCGTCTGGCTCAGCTGTTTACTGACAAACGTGAAGATTTTGAATCAAAATGGGACGATTTGCGTCTTTTTATCGAATACGGAATGCTGACCGAAGATAAATTCTACGAAAAAGCAGAGAAATTCTTCCTCTTCAAGAATACTGATGGTAAGTATTTTACCATGGAAGAATACGAAACATTAATTAAACCTGAGCAGACTGACAAGGAAAATAGCCTTATTTATTTGTATACCAATAATCAGGAAGAACAGTATTCATTTGTTCAGGCTGCAAAAAACAAAGGTTACGATGTTTTGGTGATGAATAATGTGCTTTCAACGCCGCTGATTAATAAGCTGGAACAGAAATACACCAACAAAAGGTTTGTGCGTGTTGACTCGGATGTGGCTGAACATTTGATCACTAAAGAAGAACCAAAGCATGAATTGAGTTGGGAAGAAAAGAATGAGCTGAGTCCGATTTTTAAAGCGGTTTGTCCTGAAAATAAGGATTATGGTTTTATCGTCGATTTCAAGGATTTGGGTGAAAACAGCTTTCCGATTGTCATTACCCGCAATGAGTTTATGCGTCGTATGAAAGATATGAGCCAGATGCAGGGTGGCGGAATGAGCTTTTATGGCGATCTTCCGGAGAACATGAATCTGGTGGTGAACACTTCGCATCCTTTGGTCAAAGAGATTTTTGAGGCACGTGATACCACAATTGGTGCTGAGCTGGAAACACTGAAAAGTGAACTTCAGGCAAAAATCACTGAAAAGGAAGAAGTTGACAAAGCTAAAAAAGATAAGAAAGACGAAGAAATTCCTTCAGAAGTGAAAGAAAAATCGGAAGATCTGGAAAAAGCAATCAACGCATTGAAAGATGATCAAAAAGCAAAACTGACCGCTTTTGGTAAAGACAATAAACTGGCAAAACAGTTGGTCGACCTGGCGTTGCTGGCTAACGGAATGCTGAAAGGCGAAGATTTGGATAAGTTCGTAAAACGCAGTTTTGAGCTGATTAAGTAAGTTTAGTGTGACTCTATACTCATACGATGAGTTTGAGTCATCGTATGAGTCGATGATATTTTTACCTGAAAGCTGTTCTGAAAAGGGCAGCTTTTTTTTGTGTCAGTGAAAACTCTGTTCAAAGTTTAACAGGATCAAACTATCATTTATAAATAAAGATTCTAATTTTGGAGTTCATTGATAATTGACCAAATGAACAAAAAAACGGAAGCCTTTGCCCGATTGCTGGATATCATGGACGAGTTGCGTGAGAAATGCCCGTGGGACAAAGAGCAGACCCTCGAATCGCTCCGGAAACTGACCATCGAAGAAACCTATGAATTGGCTGATGCAATACTGAACAACGATCTGAACGGGATTAAGAAAGAACTAGGCGACCTGATGTTGCACATTGTTTTCTATGCCAAAATCGGATCAGAAAAAGGAGCGTTTGATATATCAGATGTGCTGAATTCCATCAATGAAAAGCTGATTTACCGCCATCCGCATGTGTTCGGAGATGTTGATGTGGCCAATTCGCGCGAGGTGGAGCAAAACTGGGAAACCCTCAAACTGAAAGAGAAAGATGGAAACAAACGCGTTCTGGAAGGTGTGCCTGCTGCATTACCAGCTTTGATCAAGGCAAACCGGATTCAGGAAAAAGCCAGTGGGGTAGGTTTCGACTGGGAATACAAAGAGCAGGTTTGGGATAAGGTAAAAGAAGAAATTAATGAACTGAGTGTCGAAATTGATGCAGTTGATAAAGATAAAATTGAAGGTGAATTTGGCGACTTATTTTTTGCCATGGTGAATGCTGCCCGTCTTTATGGTATCGATCCGGAAACTGCACTTGAACGAACCAATCTGAAATTTACCAATCGGTTTAATTATCTCGAAAGTCAGACTTTGCAGAAGGGCTTGGATCTGAAAAAAATGAGTCTGGCCGAAATGGATGTAATCTGGGATGAAGCGAAACGTTTGGAAAGAGAGTGATCAGTGTTCAGTCTCATTTGTCAGTAAAAAAAAATCTCGAGTAAAATAGTTTTTTGAAAGTTATATAAACTCAATTTATGCGAAAATATTTAGTTGTTTTAATGAGCAGTTTCATGCTGCTGAATGCCTGTTCAACAGGAATGAAATCGTTGCAAAAGGGTAATTATTACGATGCCATTATGAAAGCTGCCAGTCGTTTAAGCAGCGATCCCGAAAATCGAAAGGCTTCTCAAGTGATTGAAGAAGGATACCCCATGGCCATTAAGTATTATCAGGAAGAAATTGATCAGATATTGACGGGAAATGATCCATTTCGCTGGAAACAGACACTCGATATTATGAAAACCGTTAACCGGATGTCGGACGAAATACGTCGGATACCGGCTGCACGCAAACTTGTTCCAACAATTAAAACATACACTTCTGAAATGGCTGATGTTCAGAATCGCGCGGCACAGGAACTTTATGATGCCGGTATGGATGCCCTGAACCGGAAAACACGCGAGTCAGCCAAACATGCTTATTTTTATTTTCTGGATGCCGATGGTTTAGTGCGTGGCTTTAAGGATACGAAACAAAAGATACTTGAATCGAAAGATTTAGCAACATTAAAAATAGTAGTTGAACAGATTCCGGTGAACGGGAAATTTGAATATTCGGCTCAGTTCTTTTACGACAATGTTTTCCAGATGCTGAATGAGCGTTTTCCGGAAAAGGATTTTGTGAACTTCTATTCTTCGGAAGAGGCCGAAAAAACCAAGTTGAAATATCCGGATATGTTATTACGTATGGGTTTCTACGACTTTTTTATCGATCGCCCTCAGCATTTCGAAGAAGAACAGGAATTGACAAAGCAGGTTGAGGAATCTTATCAGGTGAAAATCAATAAAGATTCCACGGTAACCAAAATCAGAATGGTGCAGAAAAAAGGCAAGATAAAAATTGTGACTGATCAGGTGGGTTCAGGTGGCCTTTTAGAACTTAAAACAGTTGAATTTCAGTCGCAAAAAATTGTCTTTAATGACAAGATTCCCGGCCAATATCAATGGCAAAATAAGTATGGTGTTTTTGTGGGCGACAAGGAGGTTTTGGACAACAATCTTTCCAACATTGTGAATAATAAAGTGATAATGCCACCGGCGCAACAGGATATGTTTGTGTTGTTTACCAAACCTATTTTCGATCAGTTAGCCGATAAATTGACAAATTATTTCAAACAGTACAATTAAGCTTTGAAAATTGAGGCTAAAGGTAACATTTGTCAGTATTTGATTTTTCCTGACCGGTAAATTCGCAATACTTGAAAAAACAAGCTTGAAAAACTTCTGAATCCGTGAACATTTCAGGGTTTTATTGTTTTACATTTTATATTTTTATCCGTTCAAAAAAACAGAAAAACATGAAATGCTTAAAGAATCTTACTCCGCAGCCTTTGTGGAATTATTTTGAAGATATTTGCCAGATTCCCCGTCCTTCAAAAAAAGAAGAGAAGATCATTCGTTTTTTACTCGATTTTGCTGAAAAGAATGGATTGAAAGCCCGTCAGGATGAAATTGGCAATGTACTCATCAGTAAGCCTGCCACTCCGGGACGAGAAAATGATCCGGTCGTAATTTTGCAGTCGCACGTGGATATGGTTTGCGAGAAGAATAGCGAGACCAAGCATAATTTTGAAACAGACGCTATAAAACCGTTTGTCGAAAAAGGATGGGTGAGGGCGCAAGGAACCACTCTTGGTTCCGATGATGGTATTGGCATGGCTGCGCAAATGGCAATTCTTACGGCATCTGATTTGTCGCACGGACCCATCGAATGTTTGTTCACAGTCGATGAAGAAACCGGGCTTTCCGGAGCATTTGCACTTCAGCCCGGATTTTTGAGTGGAAATATTCTGCTCAACCTCGATTCGGAAGACGAAGGGGAATTATTTATTGGTTGTGCCGGCGGAATTGATTCTATTGGAACTTTAACCTATTTTCCTGAAAATTTGCCTGCCGGTTCGTATGCCATGAAGCTGGAAGTGAAGGGTTTGTTGGGCGGTCATTCGGGCGACGATATTAACAAGAACCGTGGAAATGCCAATAAAATATTAAACCGTTTCCTGATCAATGCCAATAAACAGTTTAAGTTAAGGATAGCCGGTTTTAATGGTGGGAATCTCCGGAATGCCATTGCCCGTGAGGCTTTTGTTATTGTGGTCGTTCCCCAATCGCAGAAAGAAGACCTCATGGTTGAATGGAATGTTTTTGCTTCGGAAATGGAGTTCGAATATGAACGTTCAGAACCTAAACTGAATTTGCGTCATCAATCGGTTGCTTTGCCCGAATTCGTAATTGATAAGGAAACGCAGACTAATTTACTGAGACTGATTGCCGCTTGTCCGCATGGCGTATTGGAAATGAGTAGCCGTATGATCGGTATGGTTGAAACTTCGACCAATCTGGCTTCAGTGAAATTTTCGGATAATAATCAGATTATACTAACGACCAGTCAACGAAGCGAAATCGATAGTCGCAGATACATGGCTGCCGAAATGGTTGAAGCAATAATGGTTTTGGCCGGAGCGACTGTCGTAAATTCTGATGGATATCCGGGATGGACTCCTAATCCGGATTCGGTAGTTGCTAAAATTGCCGCTGAGTCATACAAAAAGCTTTTTGGAAATGACCCTTTGGTAAAATCCATTCATGCCGGACTGGAATGTGGTTTATTCCTCGAAAAATATCCTGAACTCGACATGGTTTCTTTCGGCCCGACAATCCGTGGAGCCCATTCACCCGATGAACGCATCGACATCGAAACAGTGGACAAATTCTGGAAGTTGCTGGTTGACGTACTTGAAAATATAAAATAGATTGTTTGCTTGCTTGATCCTTATACGATGACTCCAGGTTATCGTATGAGGATTTTTTATGTGGTTTTTCTGATAAAAATTAGCATCTTCACCTTTGAAAAAAACTTAACCATGAACCGAAAACCATTTTCCCTTCTTTTACTCACTATTGGTATTTCCGTTGGGCTGTTTGCCCAAAATAATGAAAACTGGACACACCTCCGTGGTAGTCAACTCGACGGACACTCAGCCAGCAAAAATGCTCCGGTTAGCTGGAGCGAAACCTCCAATGTTTTGTGGAAAACTGCGATCCGTGGCGTTGCCTGGTCGTCGCCGGTTATATCTGGTGAGCAAATCTGGACCAGTTCTGCTACTGAAGACGGGAAAGAGTTATTTGCTATCTGTACCGATTTCAACTCCGGAAAAATCATAAAAGAACTGATGCTCTTCAAACCCGATTCAGTTCAGCATATTCATCCAACCAACAGCTATGCGACTTCATCACCCTGTATAGAAGATGGCTTTATCTATATCCATTTCGGAACCTATGGAACGGCTTGTGTCGATACCCGAACTTTTGAAGTTATCTGGACCCGTACCGATCTGAACTGCGACCACATGCAGGGAGCGGCTTCTTCGCCAATTCTGTATAAGAATTTATTGATTCTGCACATTGAAGGAACGGATGTTCAGTACCTGATTGCTTTGGATAAAAGAACGGGAAAAACCATTTGGAAGACTGATCGTCCACGGGAGTTTTATGATTCGATTGAACCGGTATCCCGAAAAGCCTACTGCACTCCAATTGTGGTTAATGTCAATGGAAAAGATCAGTTGATTAGCAATGGATCGCAACTTGCAATTGCCTATGAACCCGAAACCGGTAAGGAAATCTGGCAGGTTTTTTATGGCGAAGATTCAACGGTTAGTATGCCTTTTAGTTACAATGGAATGGTCTACGTGAATTCTGGCTGGATGCTACCCAAGGATGGAAGTCCGTTTTATGCACTTTTGCTTGCAGTCGATCCAACTGGAACAGGAGATGTAACCAAAACGCATGTTAAGTGGGATATTAATCTGGATGTCCCCCAGATTACTACTCCGGTAGTTGTCGACAGTCTGATTTACATGGTTCACGAACGAGGAATTCTCACCTGCATAAGCCCGAAAACAGGAAAAACAGTATGGAAAGAAAAGCTGAAAGATCAGTTTAACGCTTCTGCATTATATGCCTCCGGAAATATTTATTTGTTCAGCGTGAAAGGGAAAACATATGTGATTAAACCCGGACTGACTTTTCAACTGGTTGCAGAAAATCAGTTGGATGGTCAGGTTAAAGCAACTCCGGCCATTGTTCGCGATAACATTATTTTCAGGACAGATAAGTTTTTGTACCGGATTGGGAAGTAGAGGACAGTGATCAGGGCTACAGAAGTCAGAATGCAGCTTTTTATTCTTTGCGTTTCCTAATTTCCAGATCAAAATCCGAGACCATTTTATGTTCTGAATGATACGATATTTTTCGAATTCACTTTCTGCCAGTGTCAAGGCTACCTCATGCGGAACTTTGCCCTGATGTTTTCCACTTTTACCTTGCCATTTGGCGCAGTGTAAAGCAAAATTTCGTTGAATCCTTCGGATGCTGGGGCGTGTGTATTTGTCATGGATTATGGATTAGTCTTTCTATTTTTCTTATGTACAGATTAATTTCAGAAGAATGAATTTAGGGAAAAATATCCAAAAATCAATTTCGAATATTGTATATCCAACTAATACCACCAACCATATTCAATGCTTGGAACGTGAAACTTTAAACTTACAAATACCACGGCTCAGGCAATTCAGGCAATGACATCCGTATTCGCCATTCCTTCGGAAAATAGTTGTTGGCACGGTTTCCCAGATTTTTCACAAACCCGAGTGGTACATTCTGATAATTCACTAGCATCCAGCTTTTTGTAGTTGATTCAATCCGGATTTCATCCTTTTTCTGGAATAGCAAAGCATCGCGCAAATTGAGTTCAATCGATTCAAAAATAGCAGGATTGCGGTCGATTGATAAAGCAAAAGTATGTTCGGGCAACAAATCATTTTTCTTGAATTGCGCCACCGGCAAGCCAACGCTGATGATGCGCAACTGTTCTGAGAGTGCATTCAAAACCGGTATTTTATCTTCAGGAAAGGCAATTAGAAATTCACTTTTTGCAAAGAATTCTGAGTTTTCAGTCGTCAGCCAGTTCCGGATTTCGGCAAACTGTTTCGGCATTTTCTCAAGTCTCGATTTGATCTTTTTAGGAATTGAATACGAATCGCTACCATCTTTTTTGCGGATCAAAGTCAGGAAAAAACCTTCGCCTTTAACCTGATGCGGAAGAAAACGGTAACCAAATAAACCTTCAATTTCCATCTCCTGAACACCCCAATTTTCCTGAAGTGGAATCCGGATGCTTTCAAAGTCATTGTTTTCGGCCAGCCATTTCAGGTTTTCTTCGTTTTCAGCCGGATTGAAGGTGCAGGTACTGTAAATCAGGTACCCACCAGATTTCAGCGCAGGCCAAATGTCGGCCAGAATGCGACGCTGGCGGGTGGAACAAAGATTTGTATTATCGACCGACCAATGCTGAATGGCCGAAGCATCGCGCCTGAAAAGTCCTTCGCCGGAACACGGCGCATCAACCAGAATCAGATCAAACAATCCGTCCAACTCACTGAAATCAGCCGGATCGTTGCTGCAAACCACTACATTTTGATGTCCCCATTTCCGAATGTTTTCGTCCAAAACCGACACGCGCGAACGAATCACCTCATTCGCAACCAGTAAATCACTGCTTTCCAGCAAACTCAATAAATGCGTCGATTTTCCGCCGGGTGCAGCGCACAAATCCAGAACAATCCTGTTGCTGCTGTGTTCCATTTGCCGGAAAGCCTGCTCCACAAACATCGAACTGGCTTCCTGAACGTAATAGGCACCCGAATGAAAAATGGGATCCAAGGTAAATGAAGGACGCTCATTCAGGAAAATGCCGGTTTCGCACCAGGGAATTCGTTCCGCAGAAATTGGAATGTTGAACTTTCGCGGATTGATTCGCAGGCTGATAGCCGGAGCCTGATCGATGGATTGCACAAAACAATCAAAATCGGTTGGAAACTGAGTTTTGATTCGGTCTAAAAAAGCAACTGGTAATATTTCGGAAGTCTTTTCGATGATTTTTTGAGTTTTCTTGTGATATTTGCCGGCAAGATAAACGGATTGAGAATAAAAAACAAATAGAGCTATGGTTAATCAAAATATCGTTTCGGAACTGAACAAACAGGCCGACTCCGCCAATTTAGTTGAAATGCTGAAAAATGTAGCCGCACAATTTCAGGGGAAAGCAGTTTTTACGACCAGTTTAGGAATTGAAGACCAGGTTATCACCGATATGATTTTCAGCAATAATCTTGACATTAAAGTGGTTACTTTGGATACCGGACGCTTGTTTGAAGAAACGTACAAGGTGTTTAACCGCACGCTGGATAAATATGGAAAACAGATTCATGTTTATTTTCCGAAGCACGAAGCGGTAGAGAAAATGGTGACAGAAAAAGGGCCGCAGAGCTTCTATTTGTCGATAGAAAACCGCAAAGAATGCTGCAATATCCGGAAGGTTGAGCCGCTGAAACGGTTATTGGAAGGAATGGAATGCTGGATTACCGGCCTGCGTGCATCACAATCGGACAATCGGCACGATCTCGATTTTTTCGGTTGGGATGCCGGATTTCAACTGATTAAATGCAATCCACTTTTGCATTGGTCGCTCGAAGATTGTCAGGAATATGTGAAGAAAAACAATGTTCCCTACAATGTTTTGCACGATCGTGGTTTTGTAAGCATCGGCTGCGCTCCCTGCACACGCGCCATTCAGCCCGGAGAAGATTTCCGTGCCGGTCGCTGGTGGTGGGAAGATAATTCAAAAAAGGAATGTGGGTTGCATACGCATCAGGAGTAGTTATCTAATCTCTCTTCCAAACGGCGTTAACGCCAGCGAAACCAGTTTGAAATGCTGTTTAGCCCATGGAATTCCGATGATGGTGATTCCCAATAATATTCCGAAAATGAGGTGGGTTAAGGCAATCCAGATTCCGCCAATAATTAACCAAAGTATGTTCATAATGGTAGACAAACAGCCCGGATTTCCGGGAGATAAAGCAATGGTTTTACCAAACGGCCACAAAGCAAGAATTGCTATTTTAAATGCCTGAATACCAAATGGAATGCCGATAATGGTGATGCAAAGCAAGAAGCCTGCCACCATATATTCCAGAAAAACCAGAAAACCTCCAAAAATCAACCAGATTAAATTTCCAAGTGTACTCATGCTGTTTAGTTTTGAATTTTGATTTTAAAAGTACAACAATTAAGTCAACCAATTTACTGTTTTATAGAAGATTAGAAATACAATCAACCGAAAAGAATGTCAAAATTATTCTCGACCGAAACTTTTGCAGTGATGCATATTCGCAATTTCCGACTGTTTATGGCCTACCGGTTTTTTATGACCGCGGCAGTACTGATGCAGGCTGTGATTGTAGGTTGGCAGCTATACGACATCACTAAAAATCCACTCTCGTTAGGAATGATTGGACTTACAGAAGTGATCCCGCAGGTCTCCATTGCATTGTTTGCAGGTCATTTTGTGGATATCTGGGACCGGAAACGGATCATCTTTCGTACCAGTTTCATTCTGTTACTCGGTTCCGCAATATTGTTGGGCACAAGCATTCATTCTGACTATACCCGTTTTTTGACCGGAACTTTTCCGATTTTTGTCACGGTATTTTTGGTTGGCTTGACCCGTGGAATATTAATGCCGGCGCATACTGCACTTTTGGGACAGTTGGTTCCACGTGAATTACTCGCCGGAGCCGCTACATGGGGAAGCACGGTCTGGCAGGTTGCAGCTGTCACTGGTCCGGCTTTGGGCGGTTTGATGTATGGTTTTTTGGGAATCGTTCCAGCATATATTCTGGTATTTACTTTTTTTCTAATCTGCGTAATCCTCATTTTCTTCATTAAAAGTCCGGGTAAAGTGGTACATCGTGCCGATCGTGACAAACGGATTTTTGCGAGCATTGGCGAAGGGATTCGCTATGTATTTAAAAATCAGGTTCTGCTGGGCGCTTTTTCGCTCGATATGTTTGCCGTTTTATTTGGCGGAGCAGTTGCCATGCTTCCGGTCTTTGCTTCCGATATCCTGAAAGTTGGTCCTGAAGGATTGGGAATGCTGCGTGCATGCCCGGCTATTGGTGCAATTTTAATGTCGGTAGTATTGACTTTTTATCCTCCGGTTAAAAACTCGGGCAGACAAATGCTTTACAGCGTGGCAGGTTTCGGAGTTTGCATGATTGTTTTTGCGTTGTCCAAAAATTTCTACCTGTCGGCATTCGTTCTGTTGTTGAGTGGTTCGTTCGATTTTGTGAGTGTGGTGGTTCGCAGCAATATTCTTCAGTTATTCACTTCCAACGAAATGAAAGGCCGCGTTTCATCGGTCAACAGTATTTTTGTGGGTTCGTCGAACGAATTAGGCGCTTTCGAATCAGGAACTGCCGCCAGCCTGATGGGATTGGTCCCATCGGTTGTTTTTGGAGGAATAATGACCCTGATTGTGGTAACTGTTGCCACATTTACAGCACCCAAACTCAGAAACCTTTCCTTGAAGAATTATTCGGACTAATGACAATGAAAGAGAACAGAGGAAAAAGGAAAGAAGGCGATTTTCAATTTCCTTATTTCTTTTTCCAGATTATAAATGATTGTTTTGTTATTCTGAAACTTTGTGCTTCAGTGATTGAAACCCTTCACCCAAAATTTCGTGAGTGTCCATTACGGTAATGAATGCATCAGGATCAATTTCGCTGATAAACTCTTCCAAAATTGCTACTTCGCGGCGGCTAACTACGGTATAAATGATGTGCTTATCGTTTCCTGTAAACATGCCGGAACCCTTCAAATACGTACCTCCACGTTCAAGATCGATCAGAATTTTGTGTCTGATTTCCTCATGTTTTTCAGAAATAATCAGTAACGCTTTGTTGTAGTCGCCACCTTCCAAAACTAAATCGATAGCACGGCCAGTGATGTAGATGACTACCCACGAATAGAGTGGAATTTGCCAATCCTTAAAAGCCACCAAGCTGAGTAATACAATGGTCGAATCCACATAAATCATCAGTTGACCCAGTTGTATCCGGGTATATTTGGCAATAATCATGGCAATAATGTCCGAACCTCCGGAAGTGGCACGAGCCTTGAAAATCAGCCCAAGTCCGAATCCAATCAAAACACCCCCGAAAACGCAGGAAAGTAAAATGTCAGGAACCAATGGAGCATCGCCGTCCACTCGCAGATAGGTAATGGTGTCCATGAATACTGAAGAAAGTACGAAGCCAACTACCGTTTTTACCCCAAAACGCGGTCCCAGAATTTTAATTCCGGCAATGGTCAAAGGGATGTTCAGAATCAGACCGAAGAGCCCGATTGGAATACCTTCAGGCCAAAAGGAAAACATACCCGGAGTCATGTAATGCACCACGATAGCGATACCATAAACTCCACCCGGTACAATACGGTGAGGTGAAATGAAATACACAAAGCCAACGGCTAGAATGAACGATCCGATTACAATCATGCTGTAATCCTTAAACCATTTGAGGCTGAATATTTTATCGTTTGGGATATAGACCATGAGTTATCATTTTAAAACAGTATGCAAAGAAGCACAGGATAATTGGTTTATCTAGTGATTTTTGTCAATCATGATGGACTTTTACTTGAAGCTTGATCTGTATCTAAAATAAAGCTTAGCAAATGCAGACAATATTTTATGATTGAGATTTTCATAGTGTACCTAAGTTTCCATCTTGAAGCCCTACAAAAACCTTCGCCCAATTTCCTTCAGGATAACAATCTGTCACTATTTTTTGAACGAACTATTGTCTTTAGAAAAATTCAATATTCAGATGACTCAGTCGGTGTATTATTTCCTGCATAAAAAATTTCGGCCCACAAAGGTGGGAATAATGTAACACAAAGTTAAAATTGTGTAACATTCTCTGAACGAAATCTCACGAACTTCGATAAGATTTAAATCGGTTCTTATAATTCACTAAATAAAAGCAAAATGAACAATTTATTACGAGGTTTAATATCAGGTTACGGAGCTAAGAGATTAGGTGGTGGCTGTTTGGGTACGATTGTGGTCTTTATAATCATCTGGGTGATTCTTGGACAGTGCAGCTAATTTCGATATAAAATGAACCTGTCTTTTCAAAAAATGTTTTATGCCATAGCTACCGTATTTTTGCTGTTTGCTATATTGGTTTTGGCAAAACCCATTCTCATTCCTTTAAGTATTTCTTTGCTTATTTCATTTATACTGTTTCCGTTGGCAAAAAAGTTTGAGTCATGGAGAATTGGTAGTACACTCGCCGCTTTTCTGTCCATTTTCACTGTGATTTTAATCATTGGATCAGTTGTTTTCTTTTTTTCAACACAAATTATCAGCGTATCAAAACAATTCACTCATTTTCAGGATAAAATTATCAGTGCTTTTGCCGATGTCACAGTGTATGTCAACAACAATGTGAGCTTTGTTGAAAACTTGGAAAAGAATGAACTTTTTAACCGGATGAAAGATTGGATTACTGATTCCACAGGATTTTTAATAAGCAAAACCGTTAACAACACAGCAACTTTTCTGGCCGGACTGCTGGCAACAATTGTTTTTACATTTCTAATCTTAATATACAGAAATGGATTAACACATGCCTTTTTGGCATTTTCGCCCGAAGATAAAAGAGAAAGAGTATTAAAAATGTTTAAATCGGTTCAGCAGGTCGGCCAGAAATATTTGTTCGGAATGATTATTCTCACCCTAGTTATTGGATTAGCCAATAGCATCGGGCTTTTGATTATTGGCATCGACAATCCCTTCCTTTTCGGATTTTTGGGCGCTGCACTGTCCATCATTCCTTACATTGGCACTGCAATGGGAGCTGTAATTCCGATTATTTACGCTTTTGTTTCTTACGATTCAATTTGGACAGCCGTTTCAGTTGCTATTTTATTTTGGGCTGTTCAACTGGTTTCCGATAATTTTCTCACTCCAAGAATTGTGGGTGGCAGTTTAAAAATTAATGCTTTAACTGCCATCCTGAGTTTATTTGTTGGCGCTGCTGTATGGGGACTGGCCGGAATGATCCTTTTTTTACCGTTTGCTGCCATGTTAAGAGTGGTTTGCGAAAAGTTCGAAGAGCTTAAACCAATTGCGCTAATCATTGGCGAACAAAATAAAGAAGAGGGCGATAGCC
Source organism: Bacteroidales bacterium (assembly GCA_038329265.1). GTDB lineage: Bacteria > Bacteroidota > Bacteroidia > Bacteroidales > Prolixibacteraceae > Aquipluma. Next base: position 18,756 of record JBBQMW010000065.1, read on the forward strand.
GTGAATTATTTTTAGTTCGGTGGTGGGAAAGAATAAAAGGTAGGCTTACGAAATAATTAATTTTAAAATGGTTAATACCGATTGGAGAAGTGTAGTAGTCCATTCTTCGCACACTCGATTGGCCTAACACTTCAATCCATCGGCATTATCCCAGATTCGTCGTTGGACTATTTAATAATTCACTTTGGTATAATGTGTGAATGATGTAAACTTTTACCAAAGTTGTGCAACACATATCATATCAATGGTTCTGATCTTAGTCCTTTCAATATTCAATTATAAAACTCAATTTTTCAATAAATATTTCATCAGTTTAACAATACTTTTAATCGTAATTATTTATAATAAAATATCATGGAATTACTTACAAATGAACTAATTCAGGAGCTTCTGGCAGTAAATCAATCGACTTGTCTTTCGCTTTATATGCCTACGCACAAAAAACATCCTGAGAATCTTCAGGATAGTATTCTTTTTAAAAATCTTGTTCGGCAAATGGAGGAATCGCTGATGCAGAAATATTCAGCCGCTGAAGTGCAAAAACATCTTGAACCTGTAAAAGCCCTTGTTAACGACAATGATGTTTGGAATCACACTTTAGACGGACTGGCTGTTTTTAGTGCAGAAGGAATATTTAAAGTTGTCAGATTGCATAAATCGGTTGAGGAATTGGCCATGGTGGCCGACAGTTTCCATACCAAACCATTGCGGCAATATTTACAATCGGGTGACAACTTCCACGTTTTGTGTTTAACACTTCATGATATCCGTCTTTTTGAAGGCAACCGTCATTCGCTTTTTGAAGTTGAACTCACTGCTGATATTCCAAAAACCATAACAGAAGCGCTTGGTGATGAATTGACCGACAAGCATACAACTGTTGAAAGTTATGGCGGCATTGGAGGTGAGAGTTCGCCCATGCACCACGGTCAGGGAGGTAAAAAAGAGGAAACAGAAAAAGACGCTGAAAGGTTTTTCCGTATGGTTGCGGGTACAATTTATGAACGATTTTCGAAACCTTCAGGCTGGCCTCTTATACTTGCCGCATTGCCCGAACACCACAGCCTTTTTCATAAGGTAAATAAAAATCCTTTGTTGTTATCGAAAGGAATTTCTATAAATCCTTCGTCTGTTCCAACCGAAAAACTGGCAAATATGGCCTGGGAAACAATGGAACCCGAATATAACCTGAAACTTGACAGTCTGGTTGCCCGGTTTGAACAGGCAAGGGCAAATGGCAAAGGCAGTGACGACTACAAGGTAGTAGCTGTAGCGGCAGTTGAAGGACGGGTTGATACACTTATTGTTGAAGCTGACCGAATTATTGCAGTCAGGATAACTAATCTGGTGACGGGAAATACACAGAAAAAAGATTTGACAAATCCGAAAGTTGATGACCTGCTCGATGATTTGGGTGAACTGACAACCAAAATGGGAGGGCTGGTGATGGTACTCCCAACCGATAAAATGCCTTCTGAAACAGGGCTGGCAGCAATATTTCGTTATTAATCAAATAAAAAATACAAATATGCAAATAGAATTCAATACAGATAACAATATTACGGGAAGCGAAGAATTTATAGCTTGGTCAACTTCTTTAATATCGGAAGAACTAAGCAGGTTCAGTCAGCAAATAACCAGAGTGGAAGTGCATCTTTCGGATGAAAATGCCGATAAAGAAGGGCTTAAAGACAAGCGTTGTGTGTTGGAAGCCCGACTTGCAGGGATGAAACCAATTGCTGTTACCGACCATGGGAACACTGATGAACAGGTTATTTCTGGCGCGATAGACAAATTGAAAACCTCGTTGGAAAAGATAACAGGACGTTTGAAAACTTATTAAATGCAATAATATTTTGCCACAAAGTCGCTAAGACACAAAGAAATCATTCGTGCAACTTTGTGTCTTAGTGCGTTGATGGCTATTCTAAAATGTCATTTTTATCCTGTTTTTAGTTTGCCGACAAAAGTATGTAAGAGATTCAATTTTAATTTAACTACTCAAAATATGTGGTTTTCCAAATCAATAGAAGATGTTCTTAAAGAAATAAATGTTGATGCATCGTCCGGTCTATCGGAAAATGAAGCAAAAGTGAGGCTTGAAAAATACGGTGCGAATCAGTTGCTATCGAAAAAGAAAAAGAACATCTTCCAACTATTTGTTGCCCAGCTTCAGGAGTGGCTTATTTATATTCTATTGGCGGCAGTGGTTATCACCCTGTTTATGGGTGAGTATATTGATGCCATTATCATTCTTTTGGTTATAATTACCAATGCAGTTCTGGGCGTAATACAGGAAGTGAAAGCA
>JBBQMW010000066.1:0-20819 GCA_038329265.1 Bacteroidales bacterium
AGATTAGTATTAATTATTCAACAACTTCTGCCAATTAAAATATTTGATTTTAACCTGTGAACCTGTGATTTATGTAACTTATTTATAGAAATGTATAACACTCAGGCTATGGAGTTTTTCACTTTTGTAAAGCAGAATGAAAAAACAATACTGTACATAAAGGATTTGTCGGCTCTTTGACAAATCCAAAAGAATTAATTTCTTAATTTATTAACTTAAAAAGTATGCCATGTCAAATAATTACAATACAAAGCCAAAAAAGGAAGGTTTAACTCCTGCTGAACAGTTTTTTTTTACTGAAAAGAATGATTATCCCGGATTAACACCTAAAGTTGAGCAATTCAAACCAGTTCATGTTGAGACAGGAAAGCTGGCAGGGATTTTGGTTATTACATCATTTCCTCCACGTGAATGTGGCATTGCCACCTATTCGCAGGACTTGATAAAAGCCTTGAATAATAAATTCAAAAGCTCATTTTCCCTGAAAATTTGTGCCCTTGAGTCAGGCATCATGGACTATAACTACCCGCAAGAAGTAAAGTATGTACTCGATACTACAAATGCTTCGGAGTATCAAAAATTGGCTCAATCCATTAATCAGGATAAAAACATTCAAATGGTGCTGATTCAACATGAGTTTGGTTTCTTTCATAAGCAGGAAGATGCTTTTTTGAAACTCATAGAGGAGCTTACAAAACCTGTTGTAATTGTTTTTCATACGGTGTTGCCAAAGCCTAATGAACGTTTAAAATTAAATGTTCAAAACATTGCAAATGCCTGCAATTCAATTATAGTAATGACCAATACATCATCTGAACTATTAAAAAATGACTATGACGTTACGCCTCGTAAAATTTCAGTAATAGCACATGGTACTCATTTGGTACAGCATCTGGATATAGAATTACTAAAAAGTAAATATGACTTAAAAGGTCGTAAAGTTCTAACCACATTCGGGCTCTTAAGTTCGGGGAAAAGCATTGAAACCACTTTGGAAGCTTTACCAGCTATTATAAAGACAAGCCCGGAAGTGATATTTCTGATTATTGGAAAAACTCACCCTGAAGTAGTAAAAAATGATGGGGAAGATTACCGGAACATGCTAAAAACAAAAGTTGTTCAATATGGTCTAACCCGTCATGTGAGATTCATAAACCGCTATCTGGAATTGCCGGAATTGCTTGAATATCTGCAACTAACCGATATCTATGTGTTTAGCACAAATGATCCCAATCAGGCTGTAAGTGGCACATTTGCCTATGCTATGAGTTGCTCCTGCCCAATTATTTCAACACCGATACCTCATGCAAAGGAAGTTTTAACCAAAGAAACAGGTATCATTTTTGACTTTAAAGACTCGGCCCAGTTGGCCAGCGCAGTTATCCGTTTGTTTAGTGATGACGATTTACGCAGGAATATGAGCGTTAAATCATTGCAGAAAATAGTCTCTTCTGCCTGGGAGAATTCCGCTATCGCACATGCCCTGTTATTCGAAAAAGTATCAGGTAAACAGATTAAATTGAAGTATCAGATTCCGGCAATCAATCTGAATCACATCAAAAGAATGACGACTGATTTTGGAATGATTCAGTTTTCAAAAATAAATCAACCTGATATTGAATCGGGTTACACGCTGGATGACAATGCCCGTGCTATGGTAGCAATGTGTATGCATTATGAAGCAGCTGCTGTGGAAAATGATTTAGTTGAAATTGAAATCTATTTGAATTTCATCAAATATTGCCAGCAGCCTGAAGGCGATTTTTTAAACTATGTAGACAAAGACAAGTTTTTTACGGAGCAGAACTATTCAACCAATCTCGATGATTCAAATGGCAGAGCAATCTGGGCATTGGGTTACCTTTTGTCAAAACAGTCGATTTTACCCGAAAGTATAGTTGAAAGCGCCAGAACAATTTGGCAACTGGCAATGCCTCCACTTGAATCGATCCATTCAACACGTGCTATCGCATTTGCTATTAAAGGTTTATATTATTGTTTCAAGGAGGAAAAAACAACTGAAATTGTTTCGCTGATGGAAACCCTTGCAAACAGGCTGATGCAAATGTACAGGCACGAATCGGAAGAAGAGTGGGAGTGGTTTGAAAGCTATTTGACCTATGCGAACAGCATTCTGCCCGAGGCTATGTTATGTGCATGGATGGTAACCGGTGACATTCAATATAAGGAAATTGCCCGTGAATCGTTCGGATTTCTATTATCGTTCATCTTCACTAAGGATGGAATCGAAGTAATTTCAAATAAAAGTTGGTTGTATAAAGGTCAGGATGTTAGTAAGTTCGGAGAACAACCTATTGATGTTGCCTACACCATTATGACGCTGAGTAAATTTTACGAAGTGTTTAACGACAAGAATTATTTACAGAAACTGGTCATTGCTTTCGATTGGTTTTTAGGCCATAACAGATTACACCAGATCATTTATAATCCATGCACAGGTGGATGTCACGACGGATTGGAAGAGAAATATATAAATCTGAATCAAGGCGCTGAATCTACAGTCAGTTACCTGATGGCTCGATTGACCATCGAAAAAATCTTAAATCCAAAGGGAAATTCACAATTTCAGCTAAACGAGAAAATGAGAAGACGTATGCAAAACAGAGAATTAGTTTATTCGTCAAATCATGGAATATAGAAGATGATCAGGATTATAAATCAGTCCTAAAAAAATAATAAGAATAAAATATTGAAAACAGGAGCAATTAAATCAGTTTTAGTAATCGTAGCTCATCCAGATGACGAAACATTATGGGCTGGAGGAACCATACTTAGCCATCCGGAATGGAACTGGTTTATTGTTTGCCTGAGCAGGAAAAGTGACAGCGATCGAGCCACAAGGTTTTATCGTGCTCTGAAAGTATTGGGTGTTGACGGAATAATGGGGAATATGGATGATGGTCCCGAGCAAGTACCTTTAGCGGAATGGGAACTTAAACAAGAAATTATACAGTTACTTCCATCCATTAATTTTGATCTGGTCATTACACACAATCCTTCCGGAGAATATACCAGACACATTAGGCACGAAGAAACGAGCCGGGCAGTAATTGAGCTTTGGAATGAAAAAAAGATCATCGCCAATGAACTCTGGACTTTTGCCTACGATGATCAGGCAAAGCAACACTTTCCTCAAGCTTTAAAAATCGCAAACATATTCGTTGAGTTACCCGAAAAAATCTGGAATATAAAATACAGCATAATCACCAAAGAATTTGGTTTTGATACTGAAAGCTGGGAAGCAAAAACAACTCCAAAAGGAGAAGCATTCTGGCAATTTACTAAAACTACCGATGCTATGCATTGGCTATCAAAAGGAGGTCTTTAATGAAGGTATTAGTTTTATATGATTATCCACCTGCACCGGGTGGACTTGCAACTCAGGGAGATCTCCTTTACAGAGGATTGCTTGAAATGGGAGTTGATGCACATGCCGTCCATTTCGATTCGGCACAAGAGAAAGAATGGTATTACCGTTGGTTCGAACCGGATGTGGTTGTTGGAGTTGGTTATTGGGGTCATACTCCTCAACTGGTTCTCCATCCACAACGATATGGTGTTCAGCCTGTGCCATGGCTGGTCGCCGATGGATACATTGCCAATTATCAGGAAGTACTGAATGCTTTGCCACTCATTTTGGTGACATCAAATTGGGTAAAAGAAATGTATGTACGCGATGGCATAAATGGCGATAAAATTGAAGTTCTGCCGGTTGGCTGCGATACCGATTCATTTGTACCGTTTGATAAAAATGATCCGAAAATCCTTGCTGTACGGGAGTCGTTGGGTATTTCACCCGATCAGATTATGCTCCTGACTGTGGGCGGCGATGCTGCATCAAAAGGAGCTCAGGAAGTGATGCAGGCGCTTGCCATCATCGACCGGAAGGCTCCCGATTGGAAATATGTCTGTAAAGTATGGCCACAGCCCAGGACAAAAAAACAAAATCTGGCAGACTTGGAAATGGCAATGAACCTGGGTATTGAAAAGAATGTGACCTATGCAACGAATACTATTTCACGTGCTTTTATGCCGTACCTGATCGGTGCATGCGATATCTATGCAGCTCCATCCCGATTGGAAGGTTTCGGAATGCCCCAGGTCGAGGCCGGTGCCTGCGGAAAACCTGTAATCAGCATAAAAGCTATGGGAATGTTGGATACACTGATTCATGGTGAAACCGCTTTGCTGGCAAAAGTCGCGCAAAAAATTGTAGTTAATGAAGTGATTCTGGGCGACGAATCGGGTTTTGAAGATAAACACCGGGTTGTATTTAAACAACCACGAACAGTTGACTACCGGGCAAGTGTTGATGACATTGCCAAGTATTTAATGGAATTGATGACAAACCCCGAATTATGTGAAAAAATGGGCAAAGCCGGCAGAGAAAGGGTTGTTGCAAATTTTGACTACCGGGTTGTTGCCAAACGCTTTGTTCAGATTATTAACGAAAAATTGGGAATTCATTAATAAAACAAAAGAAAATGCCATTAAAAAAGGGAAAATCACAAAAGGTAATTTCAGAAAACATTGAAGAAATCCTGCACAGTTACCACGAAACAGGGAAAATAGGAACATCAACACCAACCACCGACGAAAAAGCTCAGAAACAGGCAATAGCCATAGCATTCGACATGGCAGGGAAAACGAAGCAAAAAAAATAAGCATGAATCCAACCGATTGGCAAGAAGTAGAATTAGCAAAGAAATCTGCACTCGAAGTGTTGCTTCACAATGCACATGGTCCGTTTCATGGCCTTCCGCGCACAGCAGGCTGGGGTTATCCGGAACCTTATACAAGAGACCTGATGTTTTCAATTTTAGGAATTGCTGTAACAGGAAATCAAACATTAATGTTGAGTGTCCGCAAAGTATTGGAAACACTGGCAATTAATCAGACTGAACGAGGTCACATCCCCTCATTGGTGCACGATAAGGAAGATCGCGGTGCAAGTGATACCACCCCGCTTTTCTTGCTTGGAGTAGGCATTTTCAGAAAAAAAACCGGTGAAACCGACTTTCTTGAACTTGCGGTAAATAAAGCAATGAAATGGATGGAATATCAAAGTCCTTCTGACCGTATTCTGGTAGCACAACAACCAACCAGCGATTGGCGCGACGAACAATGGGTAACAGGCTATGGTTTGTTTGTAAATACTTTGGTTTACAGTTATCTGCGTCTTCTCGGAAAAAATGAACGGGCTGATATGATGCGTCGCGATATGAGCAGGTTCACCATTGTTCCCGGATCAGTACATCATCATACTCCGGAAGGATTGGTGGTGAAACACAAGCCGTACTATGCCTTTTGGTCCTATAAAATTCATAGCAGTGAACGATTCGATTTGTTGGGAAACAGTCTGGCAATTCTTTCAGGAATAGCCTCCCCGACAAGAGCTGAAGAGATGATTTCGTGGATTGAGGAAGAATGTGCCGCAATGAGAGAGAAAGGTGAATTAGCATTTGATCTTCCGCCCAACTTTTTTCCCTTTATCAGGCTCAACGATCCTGATTGGATGCCTCGCTATTCCATTTACAACAATCCCGGTGATTACCACAATGGAGGAATCTGGCCATTTATTGCCGGTTTATATGTGGCTGCATTGGTTGCAGCTAAAAAATTTAAACTGGCTGAGAAAAAGCTATTGGCCTTAACCGCATTAGTTAAGCTTGTAAACAATAAACCAGTTGAGTTTGGATTTAACGAATGGGTAAAATCCCAAACCGGGAAACCAATGGGACAAGACTGGCAAAGCTGGTCGGCAGCTTTATACCTGTATGCAGCAAAATGTGTGGAAGAAAAAAAGACTCCATTTTTTGATGAAATGAGGATTTCCCTCAATGAATTAGAAACAGCGAAATAAAACCAATAGAAACAATATCATGAATAATCCAGAAAAAAAATTGCACAAAATTCTTTCACTTCATCCTGAGAAAGATGATAAATCTGCTAATAATCAATATTATAAAGCCTTATCGAAATCCGAGAGCAATGTTAATAAGATTATACAAGAACTTGAGTTTCATCAGATGGAATTGGAAATACAGAACCAGGAATTACAGTTGTCAAGAGAATTAGCCGAAATTACTACCGAACACTTTACCGAGATTTACGATTTTGCCCCAGTTGGTTATTTAACGCTTGATAATGAAGGCATAATCTGTGAGATAAATTTGAATGGTGCTAAAATGTTTGGAGCCGACCGGGCAAATTTGCTCGATCAGAATTTCAAACGATTCCTGACTTATGAAAACATGCTTGTATTTGAAACCTTCTTCCAAAAAGTCCAGAAATCGAATCAAAAACAGTCTTGCGAATTGGAAATTATCAATGACAAACATTACTCCTTAATTGCTTACCTCGAAGGTATTGTTTCTGATGAAGACCAAAGAAACTTCGTTACCGTGTTCGATATTTCTGAAAGAAAACTGGCAGAAGAAAAGCTGAAAAATTCGGAAGCACAATATCGGAGGCTTTTTGAATCAGCAATGGATGGAATTTTGATACTTGATGCCGATTCAGGAAAGATTGTTGATGTCAATCCATTTCTGTATAAAATGCTTGAATACGATTATATTGATTTAATTGGAAAAGAATTATGGGAAATTGGCATTTTTAAAAATATTGAAGAATCGAAAGATTCATTTATTGAATTACAACGAAAGGGATATATCAGGTTCGAAAATATGCCTTTGGAAACCCGGAGCAGAAAGGTGATCAATGTAGAATTTGTTAGCAATGTTTATTTTGTCGATCGTAGAAAAGTGATACAATGCAACATACGTGATATAACCGAACGGAAGAAAACCGAGGATAAGCTGAAGGAGAATGAAGTTCGTTTGAGTGAACTGAACGCAACCAAAGATAAATTCTTTTCCATTATTGCTCACGACTTAAAGAGTCCATTTACCAGCATTATGGGTTTCAGTGAACTTTTAAAGGAACAAATTCAGGAAAAAAATTATGACTCTGTTGAGCAATATGCAGGGTACATTTATAAATCGTCGCAACATGCTTTGGATTTATTGCTAAACCTGATGGAATGGTCGCAATTGCAAACCGGTAAAATAAAGTTTGCACCTCAAAACTTTGAAATTGCCGGATTGATTAATGAAGTTTATCAATTGGTAACCGACTTGGCTCAGCAGAAATCAATTACAATTCAATTTAAATATCCTGAAAATCTGATTGTTTTTGCTGATAAAGCAATGTTTAGTATGATTCTGAGAAACCTGATTTCAAATGCAATCAAATTTACAAAGCCGGGTGGTCAGGTCGAAATTTCAATCGAATCAAAAACGAGCTTACTTGAAGTATCCGTTAGCGATAATGGCATCGGAATAAGAAAAGAAGATATTGAAAAGCTTTTCAGGATTGATGAAAGCCACACGACATTAGGAACGGAAAATGAGCAGGGAACCGGTTTAGGCTTGCTACTATGCAATGAATTTATCGACCTGCATAAAGGTTCAATCCGTGTAGAGAGCCAACTTGGCAAAGGAAGTACTTTCAGTTTTATAATTCCGTTTGGGAATAAATTAGGATGAAAGTATAATCGATAAATTGATTCATGGCAAATTCAGAATCTTTTGTCGGACACTTATAAATAAAAACAATGAAAAAAGTAATAGAATCTCAGGGAGTTTCGGTTGATAGGAGTGAAGAAGACCGACGAATTAGGCAAAGTTCTTTAATAACTCTTTCCCCTGGCGAAATGGCCACTCAAAAACTTCTGAATGAAATCAAAAAACTTCAAACAGAACGCGAATTACAGAATCAGGAAATACAAAATTTATTAAAAATGACAAAAAATAATAACCATATACTGCTTGAAAATGATATTTCTCAAGTTTCAGATTTCATGAAGATCAGGAAAGATTTGCAGACCTCCGAAAAACGCTATCGCCGACTTTTTGAATCAGCAAAAGATGGAATTCTTATTCTAAATGTAATATCCGGTCAAATTACTGATGTTAACCCTTTCTTGTTGCAGTTGCTAGGTTATAGTTACAATGAATTAATAGGCAAAGAACTTTGGGAAATTGGCTTTTTCAAAAATATTGATGAATCAAAAGATGCATTTATCGAATTGCAAAAAAATAAATATATCCGATTTGAAGATTTACCGCTGGAAACAAAAAAAGGGAGGAAAATTGACGTTGAGTTTGTTTGTAATGTTTATTTGGAAGATCGGTTTGATGTGATTCAATGCAACATCCGCGATATCACTGCCAGGAAACAGGCTGAGGAAAAAATAAAAACTTTTGAAAAAGCCATTGAACAAGGTCCCTCTGCCATTGAAATAACTAATGCCGAAGGGGAAATTCAATTTGTTAATAATCAATTTACCCGTTTGACCCAGTTTTCGCTCGATGATGTTAAGGGGCAAAATCCACGGATTTTTAGGCAAGGACCTCTATCCGGGATGGGATTTGAAACTCTTTGGAAAACGTTAAGCGACGGGAAGATTTGGAAGGGTGAACATCTGAATACCAGGAAAGATGAATCGAGCTTTTGGGAAGAAATAACAATTTCGGCAGTAACAAAAGCGGATGGAACTGTTAGTAATTACATCCTGATTATGAACGATATATCAGAAAAGAAACAAATGATTGATGATCTGATTGTATCAAAAGAGAAAGCTGAGGAATCTGATGTTTTGAAGTCATCTTTTCTGGCGAATTTGAGCCACGAATTGCGCACACCACTAAACAGCATCATTGGGTTTTCAGAATTAATGAACCAGCCTGATTTTAATGAAGATCAAAATGCAGATTTTACCACAATGATTCAAGTAAGTGGCAAAAAACTGCTGGCAATTATCACCGATTTGATGGATATCTCGAAAATTGAAGCAAGTCAGATTCAGGTGAGAAACACAATTTTCTCTGTCAATCAGCTACTTGAAGAAATTCATGTAAATTGTTTGATTGAAGCACCAGAAGCGGTCGAATTAAGACTTGTGACATCAAAATCGATAAAAGAGCTTTATGTGGAAACGGATAAAGAACTACTGAAGAGAATTCTGATCAATATTGTCAATAATTCCATCAAATTCACCAGCAAAGGATTTGTTGAAATTGGGTGTAAACTAAGCGGTAACTATCTGCAATTTCATGTAAAAGACACTGGCATCGGGATACCTTTAAAATTTCATGATACCATATTTGAACGTTTTCGTCAGGTTGAATTTGCTTTTACACGGGAATATGGCGGTAATGGATTGGGATTGCCTATTTCAAAGGGATTAGTTGAACTGTTAAACGGTAAAATCTGGGTAGAGTCTGTGCCAGGCAAAGGATCAACATTCTTTTTTAAAATTCCATATCAGAAAACTGCTCAAAAAAGATGATGAGTTAAAAATTTATAAATGTAGAAAAAACAAACAATCAGTTCTATTTACCGTATATTTGAATAAAAAACCCGTCCGAAATGATGTTGTACATCAAATATATGGTTAGCATTCGATGCAAGATGATTGTTAAGTCGGAACTGAAAAAGCTTGGGCTGCAATATATCATGGTTGACCTTGGCGTGATAGAGCTTATGAATGATATCACTTCGGAACAACATGATCAACTCAAAACAAATTTGCTCAGGTCTGGACTGGAATTGCTCGATGATAAAAGGGCTATCCTGATTGAGCGTATAAAAAATGTGATTATCGAAATGATTCATTATGCCGATGAATTACCAAAAGTTAATTATTCGGATTATATCAGCGAAAAATTAAAGCACGATTATACCTACCTTTCTAACATGTTCTCCGAAGTAAAGGGCATTACAATCCAGCATTTCATCATTCTCCACAAGATCGAAAAGGCAAAAGAATTGCTTTTGTATGACGAGCTTAATCTAACCGAAATTTCCTATCGCCTCCATTACAGTAGTGTGGCACATTTATCCAACCAGTTCAAGAAAATCACCGGCCTATCACCATCCTATTACAAACAATTGAAACAAAAGCGCCAGGATAATCTGGAGAACCTGTAATTTATGTAAGTTTTACTTTGAAATGTATAAGGCATTTGGGGATCTTATTTGTTTTTATTGATAACACAGGTCTGTTTCTATAAATTTATGATACTGTCCTCCAGCCGGACGGGCTGATACTTTTTCCCTACATCTGGAAAAAGTAACCAAAAAGAGCCGCCGCTGAAGGATCAAAAGCTAAAACAGAATACGTTTCCGCTAAAAATTTCAAAACTCCTCTCCCGATTCTCGGGATCGTCAAACAGGGAAATTTTCTTAACACTCACTTCTTCTATTTTTTTTAACGCTTTTTCTCCTTAGGCGGGACAATGCCAGCGCCTTCAAACAATTGCAGATAAGTCGATTAAAGTGTGATCCTTATTGTTTAAGCTCATGATCATCCAAGCGGGTGCGAGGGCCGTCAAAACGCCCGGCCGAGGGTTTTTTTTGACATCCCGAAGCTTCGGGATTGCTTCCTTTTCATCGATTTGAAAAGGAAGAGACATTCCAGCTTGATGACAAAATGGTTCAAATAACTATCACTTATTACCCCCTACAAAAATTTTAAGTGATCCGCTTTTTTTTGTTTAATCGTTTTTACAAGGTGTGAATCTTGTAACATATTTCATAAATTGTGTAAAGATTTTTAGGCAATTAACTCTCAATTTTGTGTAAATTCTTCTAATAATAAGTACTATCCTAAAAATGAAATTCATGAAAACACAACAAGATTTAAAGTTAAACCAAATGAAAAAAGTATTAATTGCTCTGGATTATGATCCGTCGGCAAAGAAAGTTGCAGAATTGGGTTATTCACTTTCACAAGCGATGAATGCAGATGTAATTTTACTTCATGTACTTGCTGACAATGCCTATTATTCCATACTTCCGGTTTCACCAATTATGGAATTTGGGGGCTTCGAAAACTACGATTTTTCGCAAATGGCAAACCTGAACGGGTTGAAAAAAGCCGCCGAATATTATTTGGAAAAAATAGCGGGTCATCTTGGAAATCAATCTATTCAAATTGTTATCGAGGAAGGTGATTTAGCTGATTCAATTTTAAATACAGCCAAACATTTTCATGCTAATCTGATTGTTATGGGCTCGCATAGCCGGAGATGGCTGGAGCAGGTATTAATCGGAAGTTCGACTGAAAAAGTATTACGTCAGACTACCATTCCATTGTTGGTAGTTCCCATCAAAGAACATATTTCAAAATAACAAACAGATGAAAAACAGTGTATTTTTATTACTTATCGCTTGTCTTTTAGCAGGATGCGCGATGAATATGGTTACAGGACGTAACCAACTAAGTTTGGTCCCTGAGTCACAGTTACAGGCGATGGCCATCACCGAATACGGCACATTTCTATCAGCGAATAAGGTATTAAGTCCCGGTAGTAAAGAGGCTGCAATAGTTGACCGTGTTGGCGCACGTATCGCCAATGCAATTACAAAGTATTATAACAACAAGGGACAAGGATCGGTGCTTGACGGGTATAAATGGGAATTTAATACCGTTGATAGTAAAGAGGTAAATGCATGGTGTATGCCTGGTGGAAAAGTGGTTGTTTACACTGGCCTCTTGGCTGTAACCCAAAACGAAACAGCTCTTGCTATTGTAGTCGGACATGAGATTGCCCATGCCGTTGCCAAACATGGCAGCGAAAGGATGAGTCGTGGATTGGTTCAACAACTTGGAGGTGTGGCATTGGAAGTTGCTTTATCCAATAAACCTCAGCAAACAAAGGATATGTTTCTGCAAACTTATGGCATTGGAAGCCAGGTAGGAGCAATGTTACCCTGGTCGCGTCAGCAGGAAACGGAAGCTGACCAATTCGGATTGATATTTGCCGCTATGGCCGGTTATAACCCTCAGGAAGCTATTGCTTTCTGGCAAAGAATGTCAGCAGTAGGCGGAGCCAAACCTCCTGAATTTTTAAGTACTCACCCTTCTGATGAAACAAGGATGAGAAAGCTAAAGCAATTTATGCCGGAAGCTATGAAATATTATATTTCACGCAATTAAACATGAGACCATGAGGGAACAAAACCTAAACCAGAAAAATATTGAATCCTTGCTAATCCTTCTCGAAAGCAAAGATGATAAGGTGAGAAGAGAAGCCCGTGAATCACTGGTGGCAATGAGTAAACAAGCTGTTTCTCCTTTGTCATCAGTATTGGAAAATTCGAAAGTTTACAAGGCTCGATGGGAGGCAGCTAAGGCACTTGGAGCTATTGGCGATTCCAAAGCGATACCATCACTGGTAAAGGCACTCGATGATCCCGAAAGTGATGTTGCATGGTTGGCGGCAGAAGCATTAAAAAAATTCAGGAAAGCTGCCTGGCCTGAATTATTGCGTGCTCTGGTCAATCAAGGAACTGATTCGGCATTACTCCGCCATGGTGCACATCATATATTTAGGAAACAAAAAGAAGATGGATTCAACTTTTTGCTTTCGGATCTTAGAAAAGCATTGGCATCAAATTCAGTCCCGGAAAGTACACCATTGGCTGCATATAAATTTCTTAAAAGTATGAACGAACACCCTGAATATGAATACTAAAAATGATTCACAAATTCCGAAAATGACAAACAATGATAGAAATGCTAACCGAATAGTTTTACAACAAATTGCACGAAAAGCAATGATATCAAGAGGATTAGTTCCTGATTTTCCGGCTAATTTGCTTGACGAATTGAAGAATATAACTATTCCGGCATCCTATGAACCTTATCACGCTAAAGATTTGCGCGATTTGCAATGGTGTTCAGTAGATAATGCCGATTCACTCGATCTGGATCAATTAACGTATGCCGAACAGTTGCCCGGGAACAAAGTCCGTTTGCTGGTTGCCATCGCTGATGTGGATGCCCTTGTTCACGCAAATTCAAATATTGACAAACATGCCAGGCAGAACACCGCGACAATTTATACAGTAGCTCAAATTTTTCCGATGCTTCCTGAGAAATTATCAACTGACTTTACATCGATGGGTGTGGGCGGAGAACGCTGTGCTTTAGTGGTTGAAATGATTGTGGGTGATGATGGTGCCTTGCAACAATCTGATATTTATTTGGCAACAGTATTTAATCATGCAAAGCTTCAGTACGAGAGCTTAGCTGACTGGCTCGAAGGAGATGGCCCTATTCCTTCAGAAATTGGAAAGGTGAAAGGATTGGCTGAAAACATACAATTGCAGGATCGAATAGCTCAAAAAATGAAGAAGTTGCGCTATAAGCATGGCGCTTTAGAATTTGAAACCATTGAAGCCAGACCTGTTTTTGACGGAGATAGTATAAGCGAGATAAGGGCTGAGCATAAAAACAGAGCCAAAAGTTTGATTGAAGATTTTATGATTGCTGCAAATGGAGCAACTGCCCGATACCTGGCTAAGAGTAACTTTCCTTCTTTAAGGAGAGTTGTCCGCACGCCCAAACGGTGGGATAGGATTGTGGAACTGGCTTCGGAGAATGGATTTTCACTTCCCGAAAATGCAGATTCAAAATCTCTTTCAGACTTTTTGAAGTTTATCAAAGAAAACGAATCGCAAAATTTTATCGACATGTCGATTAGTGTGCTTAAACTCTTGGGGGCAGGCGAATATGTTTTGGAAACGCCAGGCAGTGTTGCTCCCGGTCATTTTGGTTTGGCAGTAAAAGATTACACACATGCAACAGCTCCCAACCGGCGTTTTCCCGATTTGGTCACACAACGGTTGCTTAAATCGGCCATAGCTGGTCATTCTGTGCCTTATTCAATTGAACAACTGGAAGAAATTGCACACCACTGCACGGTAAAAGAAGATGATGCACGAAAAGTAGAGCGGCAGGTTGAAAAGTCGGCCAATGCGATGCTGCTGGAACACAGAATTGGCGAAGTTTTCAACGCCATTGTTAGTGGAGCCTCGTCCAAAGGAACATGGATACGACTTTTTCATCCACATGTTGAAGGGAAATTAGTCAGGGGATTTAAAGGGCTGGATGTGGGACATAAGCTAAAAGCCCGTTTGATACATATTGATATAGAAGAAGGTTTCATTGACTTTGAATGGGCTGAGAATATGTGAATGATGCACTATGCTAAAGCAATGTAAATTAATTTGGATCAGCTTGTTGAAGACAATGTTGTTTTACATTTTTGAACCAACCCAAAAGCACAACTAATCCTGAAAATGAAAATACAAATTTCTGAAAAATGAAAACAATAAAAGATTCAGACAAAAGAAGTGCTGACAAAACAAATAGCAAACAGGTTAAAAAGACCCTTTTGTCGAAGGAACTTTTAAATAAAATAGATGCCTATTGGCGGGCCGCCAATTATTTGTCGGTAGGCCAGCTTTACCTCCGCGACAATCCTTTGCTTCGGAAGCCTTTGAAGTTGTCACATGTAAAATCGATGCTTCTTGGTCATTGGGGAACCACACCCGGGCAGAACTTTATTTACGTGCACCTGAACAGGGTCATCAAAAAATACGACCTGGATATGATTTACATTTCAGGCCCCGGTCATGGCGGACCAGCTCTGGTAGGAAATACATACCTCGAAGGCACTTACAGCGAAGTTTATCCAAACATAACTCAGGATGAGGATGGGCTGAAAAAATTGTTTACCCAATTCTCTTTTCCCGGCGGAATTCCAAGTCATGTTTCTCCGGAATGTCCGGGTTCAATTCATGAAGGTGGAGAACTGGGCTATTCATTGAGCCATGCTTTCGGAGCAGCTTTCGACAATCCTGAACTAATTGTCGCTTGCGTGGTTGGTGACGGAGAAGCCGAAACCGGACCGCTGGCAACAGCATGGCATTCCAATAAATTTTTGAATCCGATTACCGACGGAGCTGTTTTGCCAATCCTCCATCTCAATGGGTATAAAATTGCTAACCCAACAGTATTGGCACGTATTCCGCAAAAGGAATTGGATCAGTTGCTTCGTGGTTATGGTTGGAAAGCTTATTATGTGGAAGGCGATGAACCCAAAAAGATGCACCGTCTCATGGCTACAATCATGGAAAAAGCCATTCGGAAAATCAAAAAAATACAAAGCCATGCACGCGAAAATGAAGATGCTTCCCGTCCGTTATGGCCGATGATCGTGCTCAAGTCGCCTAAAGGTTGGACTTGTCCGAAAGAAGTTGACGGGATAAAAATTGAAGGCACCTTTCGTGCTCACCAGATTCCTATTCTGGTCGATTCCGAACATCCTGCCCATCTGAAACAACTTGAAGATTGGTTGAAAAGTTATAATCCTGAAGAATTGTTTGATGAAAATGGCTTCCTTATATCCGAATTGGCTGAACTGGCTCCTGAAGGTAACCGACGTATGGGAGCAAACCCACATGCCAATGGCGGACTTTTGTTGCAAGATCTGATTATGCCCGATTTCAGGAAATACGAAGTGAAAGTACCTTCGCCCGGAGCTGTTCAAGCTGCTGATGCACACGAACTGGGCGTATTTTTGCGCGATTTGATCATGCTCAATCAGGAACAACGCAATTTCCGAATTTTTGGACCTGACGAAACACTTTCGAACCGACTGAATGCCGTTTTTGAAGTAACCAACCGGCAATGGGAAGCCAAAACAAAAAAGAACGATGAGTTCCTTGCTCCGGAAGGACGGGTGATGGAAGTTTTGAGCGAACACCAATGCGAAGGATGGCTCGAAGGTTACCTGTTAACCGGGAGGCACGGCCTGTTTAATTGCTACGAAGCTTTTATCCACATCATAGATTCGATGTTCAATCAACATGCCAAGTGGTTGAAAGTTAGTGCAGAATTACCATGGAGAAAGAAAATTGCTTCGTTGAATTATTTGCTTGCCTCACACGTTTGGCAGCAAGCCCATAATGGTTTTACCCATCAGGATCCGGGATTCATCGATCATGTAATGAACAAAAAAGCTTCGATTGTGCGCGTTTATCTGCCGCCCGATGCCAACTGTTTGTTATCGGTTTGGGATCATTGCCTCCGAAGTCGTCACTACGTAAATGTGGTAATCGCTGGCAAATATCAGGCGCCACAATGGTTGACCATGGATCAGGCAATTGCTCATTGCACCAAGGGAATTGGTGTTTGGGAATGGGCCGGCAACGATCAGGGTGGCGAACCGGATGTGGTGATGGCCAGTTGTGGCGATGTGCCAACACTCGAATCACTGGCTGCAGTTTCCATCCTTCGCAAATATTTGCCCAAATTAAAAATCAGGGTGATCAATGTGGTCGATCTGATGAAACTGCAACCCGACACAGAGCATCCGCACGGATTAACCGATCTCGATTTTGATTCATTATTTACAAAAGATAAACCCGTTGTATTCGCCTTTCATGGTTATCCCTGGCTCCTACACCGTATGACTTACAAACGCACCAACCACGAAAACATACATGTTCGTGGCTATAAGGAAGAAGGTACCATCACCACCTACTTCGACATGACAGTTTTAAATGATCTGGATCGCTTTCATCTGGTACAGGATGTCATTAATCGGATACCTCAATTGGGACCCGACGGTGATAAACTCAAACAGTTGATGGCCAGCAAACTCATCGAGCACAAAAAATACATTGATAAACATGGGCAGGATATGCCTGAAATACTTAACTGGAAATGGAATCAATAAACAATACTAAAGATAGGAATGCCGATAACCGGAAAGAAATGATGCGAATTGGGATTGCTGCCGATCATGGTGGATTTGAATTGAAAACTGAATTAATCCTGACCCTCACTGTGGCAGGTTATCACGTAACAGATTTTGGGGCTACTGAAATGGTTGATGGAGATGATTATCCTGACTTTGTGGTACCCTTGGCAAAAGCTGTTTCTCAGGGAGAAATATCCCGTGGGCTTGCCATCTGCGGAAGTGGCGTTGGTGCCTGTGTGGCAGCCAATAAAATTTCAGGAGTAAGAGCAGCACTGATTACTGATTCTTTCTCAGCACATCAGGGAGTTGAGGACGACGACATGAATGTGATTTGCCTTGGGGGAAGGATCACTGGAACTGCACTGGCCTGGGAATTGGTGCAAACTTTCCTGAATGCTGATTTCAAGGATGAAGAAAAGTACATGCGTCGGTTAAACAAAGTTACAGCATTGGAGAAATAATTTTAGCAGTAAAACATCAAGCTGAAAAATCAGGAGACTTGTCAATGTTAATTTCAAGATCAAAGCTTTATGAAACATTAGGCCTGAATATGATAGCACTGGACAAGTGATTTCGAAATGTGTGAATGATGTAATTTCTTTTTAAAAATCTGTAACAGTTACTTGAACCTCTTCTATTAGATTTAGGCGTAATTAAATGTCTCATACTGTGAATGAAGATGAAAAACATTAAACAGTTGAATATTGAAATAAAGATGACCAAACATTACAAAGGGGTGGTTTCTGAAAAACCATAAGAGTAAGAAAAATTTAATATTAAATAAAATGAAAACTTATAAAAATTTATTAATGGGAGTGATTGTTCTGCTTTTAACATCCTGTGGGTCAGTAGCAAAATTTCCAACATCTAATGTAACGCCGGCATCGGAAATAACTGCAAGAAAGAAACAAGACAAAAATGGGAATTTTGTTATTGAAGTAACAGCAAAGAATTTGGCAAGTGCCGATAGGCTTAATCCACCAAAAAACAACTACAGTGTTTGGGTTTTAACAGGAGATAATGAAACATCGAATATTGGACAACTTAAGAATAAAAATGCCAAAACGGCTACATTAAAAACTTCAACCCCGTTTAATGTAACCGAAATATTTATAACAGCCGAGGATCAGGGTAATAATTCGTACCCACAAGGTGTCGAGATTTCCAGGACTATTTTTAACAAATAGAAAATAATTACAGCACTTCAGGTTCTTTTACTTTTGGTATGCCTTATCTGTAATTTCGGACGGAATTGGGATACCTACCTCTTCGTCCGTAATAACGACAACATTTCAAAAAATGCTATAACGCGGACGATTTTGACACCCACCCAGGGCGACACTCCGTTTGCCCTGGGCTAGAATATACTGGCCTTTCAGGCCGCTGGGTTGTCTTAATATCAACATTTTTGTTTCAAAATGATAAGTATAAAGATTAGCCCTAAATAAGGGGCGTGGGTAAATATTAGATGCTTTTGCACTGTGGGGATTAGTCTAAGAATGTGTGAATCATATAACACTTTCCTATAATTATATAACACTTTCCAGAGTTTAAGACCTCAACTTTGTTCTGTGAAAATACATTCACAACTGTGCCGCCAGATGCGGTAATACACCAATATTTCATAAAATGATTAAATCAAAAAGAAAAGTATTTGTTATGCTAACAATGTTTTTATCAGTTGCTTTGCTTATCGCTGGCGGATGCAAGAAAGATGATGCCTCAAAAAGCACATCCTACAAACTGATGGTTAAAGACGTATTGGGTGTAACTGGTACAGTAACCTTCATCGAAAGTAGCAGCACATCGGCGACCATCGATATTGTGCTGGTCAATGCTCCTTCAGGGACTCATCCTGCGTATTTATACGCCAAATCGGCAGTTGAAAATGGATCTGTAGTTATTGAACTTAATCCGGTTGATGCAAGTGGTAAAAGTTCAACTGTGACCAACAAAATGACTTATAGTCAACTCATTGCTTTTGATGGATTTATTAAAGTAATTAAAAGCAGCAGCGAACCCGATGTAATTCTTGCACAGGGTGACATTGGTGGCAACGTGATTACTTCTACCAGTAAATCTTATCCACTCAGTTTGGTTGGTGCCTTTGGTGTCGCTGGAACAGCCTTGTTCGAAAAAAGAGTCAATGGAAATACACTCCTTACTGTTTCCCTTACAGGTACTATTGCTGGTGAAAGCTACCCTGCTACAATTAATCTGGGATCAATTGCCTCAGTTGGAGGCGGACCGGTTGTGAAAACATTAAGTAATGTGAATGGAACTACTGGTAAAGGCTATACAAACATCCAGAAACTTGATGGCGGAACAGACATTACGTTCGAAAATTGGTTAGTTTACGACGGATATATCAATATCTACCAAACGCCTGTTAGCCTAACCAGCATCATTTGTCAAGGCAATATTGGATCAAATTAGACGAAAGTATTTGCCAATCAAATCCTATTAACTGCAATCACAGGTTTTCTTTTGAAACCTGTGATTGCTTTTTTTGCTCTGTAACAAAATACTGTGGGTAAATTTCCTAAGGCAAAAAGGAGAAATACATTTGAAAAGTGGATACCAAATTAATCTTTCCTGATAAACATCTAAGAACCTTTTTTATCACAATCTGATTTTCAGACGGTTATTTGTTATTTTTCGAAAGGCTTGTTTTAATTCCAGATATTATTGATTTGGCGCAGTAATTAAACAGAAAACGTTCAGGATCTCTTTCTTTATCAATGATTCCAATTCTTACCTGCTCACCCGGAATCGGATTTGAATTCATAATTGCTTTATTGGCAATAAGCGTTATAAACCAGGCTTTAACACCTGTTGTATCATTGGTTTGTTTGTTTTTAACTGCTATATCCAAGTCGTGGTAAAGCATTGACATTTTACCCGATGATTTTGTATTGTTTGCCTCGAAGCTAAAAGTCATGTTATCAATCGTACCCGCCGTCGCATAAATAAATGCGTTGTTTTCAAGGAAGGGATTTAAATCACTTATTTCCATTTTAGAAAGCGATCCATCCACGGTGAAAGTATTCTGTGCGTTGAATAATTCAGCTTTTAGCGCAACCACTATTTTCCCTTTCCCCATCAGTAAAGCTTCCGATTTTAATTCCAGAAAAGCCTTTTCTGTTTTATATAGGGTGTCGTTTGTAACTTTGTGAAGCTTCGCAATAAGATCATTAAACTTAAGCGTTCCGGGCTCTTTTGCTTTTTCAGCATGTTCGGTGTAAGCAATGTTTCCTGCTAAAATTCCTAATGAATCAATATTTATTGTGCCTGGAAAGTTGTAAATCATTTCCTGAAATGTTGGCTTTTTCACATGTCTGAAGGGTTTATTTTTATCCCGAAAAACATTAATTTCCATTTCGCCGATTTCAACGTATGAACTCTTCAATGCACCTGAATTGAAATATTCAGGAATTGAAAAATTGAAAATATGCATAGCATTGAGATCAGCTTCAATCCGGTCAGATTGAAACTCATGAAGTGATGCGAAATCGCTGGTATTATAATTTGGATGGATAGAAAAATTGCTAGCTGATAAAATTTTTGAAATGGTGGAATAATTGATTCCTGTTCCGGTAAAAGTGTACATGCTATCAGATAAAACCATTTGAAGTTCCTGCGCATCGAAATCGAATTTTTTTAAAATGGCTGTTGAAAAAGTGTCCTGTTTTTCAATCTGAAAATCAAAGATTTTTAAAACACCATCTTTTATTGAATATGCCATTGCCGTTGAACTATCTTTAAGTTCAATGCCAAGTTTATCTACAAACAGGCTATCAATCCTGATATTAATCGACGAAATTTTTGGAGCAATGCCTTTTTTGTGCAATGGAATCTTTCCAATAATCCTGCTATTTGAAATATCAACTTGATTTACAATGATGTCACTTTTAAATAGAGCTTTTGAGAGATTTATTCCTAATAAATGAACGGACTTTATTTCTCCTTTAAAATCAGGAATACTGTTGTGTTGCCGGATCGAAAAAAGGGTAATATCTTCCAGCTCGATTGCTGATCTAAGGATGGATATGTGAACCCGACCTATTTTCAATCTATAGTCGACTGAGTTTTCATTAAATGCAGTCTCAATTTTATTTCTTGCCCATGGTTCTGCAACGAAAGTTGTTAAATCCATTATAACCACTATAAAAGCAGAAA
>JBBQMW010000067.1:0-20515 GCA_038329265.1 Bacteroidales bacterium
GTTCCGGCCTTTTTAATGGTAGTTCCCAATGTTGAAAAAAGGACATCACCTTTTACCAAATGCTTCCAGTTTTCAGGATGCTTAAAATCGATGATATTTTCTTCGAGATTCGAATGTATGATTCCTGTTCTTCTACGAACAAAAATCCGTACTTTTTCAAATTCAGCATGATGAACTAACTGATTGACCAATTTATGTCCAACCAGGCCACTTGCACCAATAATGATTGCGATTCGTTTCATACTAAAGTTTTTTAACGATTCCGTCATTGACCAACTGTTGAAAATGGTCTGAAATGGTTTTTTCAAACGGTGTAAATTCCAGACCCAGATCTTTTTGGATATACGAATTGTCGAATTTGAGGTTGTAACCTACATTCAGCTTCACATATTTGCGGGAGAAACCCGCTATTGGAGCAATCAGCCAGAATAACCATTTGGGAACAAACGATTTCGGCAGCGGATAATTTGGAAAATCTTTCCGGATCGCATTAGCCACATCTAGGAAGGTTTTGTGTTCGCTCACGCAGAGGTGACGGCCTGATGATTTACTTGTAAATCCAGCCAGAAGATGCGCTTTGGCCACATCGCGCACATCAACAAATCCCATTTCCCCGGTAGGAACTCCAGTCCTGAACTTGCCGCTAGCAAGCTGAATCATCAAATCAATACTGGTCGAGTCGGTTCGCTTGCTCAGCGAAGGTCCCATGATTAATCCGGGATTGATGGTGAGCAGATCCCAGCGACTCTGCTTTCCGGCCATTTCCCAGGCCAATTTTTCTGCTAAAATTTTCGAATACGAATAGGGTTGATGATCGACAGAGCTTGAAACATTCCAATGTCCTTCAGTAAAAATACCATTTTGAGTTTTGTGTATATCTATGGCATCTCCAAATACCGCAACCACACTCGACGTAAGCACTACTCGTTGCACACATTCTGTTTTATTCACCGATTCCAGAACATTTCGGGTTCCTTCCAGTGCCGGTTCAATCAATTGTTTCTGAGCATTTTTTACACCTGAGATTATAAATGGGGAAGCAGTGTGAATTACCAACTCACAGCCGGACATGGCTTCCATAAAACTTCCGGCCTTTAATAAATCAGCTTCGAAAAACTCAAGTGTACCTTTACTTTTAACTGCCAATGCAGTCAGATGTGAAAATTTATCCTTTTGTGCCAGATCTCTCACAGTTGTTCTCACTTCAAGGCCTTCGTCCAATAATTGCTTCACAATCCATGAAGCCAGGTAGCCAGTTCCTCCGGTCACCAAAATGGGTTTTGTCTGATCAATTGTTTTCATAATCCAGTTTCTATTTCCCCTAAAGTTACAAAATCAATTGAATACAATTTTGATAATAGGACATAAACGAAACCTTCAAACTGAAAAATTGTTTAAACTATTTCAGATAGAATTACGCAAAATAAATTGAAACGAATTGGATACCTGCCTAAAAGGCTCGCCATTGATAAACGAAGCTGCCATTTTTCCCATTTCCCTGAAATCAGTGGTTAAAACAGAGATTCCTCCATGAAGTATTTCTTTCATGGGCGTTTCGTCATATGAAATGATCCCGACATCTGTTCCCGATAGCCACTTTTTGGATTCAACTTCTTTAATCAGACTAATTAATTCCATATCGCTATAAACCAAATAAATGGTTTGGGGCTGAACTTTCGACTCATCGAGTTTTCTGACAATTTCATAAGAAATTTTTATTTCGTCGCAAAACCGTTTAAATCCTTTGATACACCCCTCAGGAATAAATTGAAAAGGACTATCGGAACTACTTAGTACAAATCTTTTGTATTTGCTGATTCTATTGCGTTGAGAAATCAGACCATGGTAAATATCATCTTCAAAATCCTGATAAACAGCAGCATATTTTCCCTTTAATCCAGCTACTGACTTATCCAAAACGATCAGTTTTCGTTCAGGAATTTTAGCCAGTATCTTCGAAACATCTTCATTGAAATGCGGCATTACTGCATAGAAACTGTATTTACCCAGATTTTCGCGAATCAATTTTTCGAAGCGTTTTATATCGTAATGATGAAAAAAGACATCGACTTCAATGCCAGGATTCAAGTGATGCAGGATCGCATCATACAAAATCTCCTTGTAGGCATTCATCCGGTCGAAAAGCAAAAACACTTTGGTTTTCTCCTGAACCTGAATGCTGGATATGTAATAACCTTTGCCTTGCTGCGAAGAGATGATCCCCATTTCGCGTAGTTCCTCATAGGCGCGAATGATAGTTCCGGGAGCCAATCCGAATTCTTCCCTGATTTTATGAATCGAAGGCATTTTCATTCCTACCGAAATTTTCTGTTGTACAATTCCGTCCAAAACATTCGCAACAATCTGCTTATAAACCGGAATCATCGATTTTGGCTCAATTTGAAAAGACAAATTCATATACGAAAGTATTTTATAACATATCCAATGTAAAAGTGCAAAGATAACAGGAAAGTATACTTTTGACTGAATAAGTATAGTAAAGTTAAAAATTAACCAAACAATAAATAAAATCTGACTGTATGATTATTCTGACAAATTACTGGCTTGCTATTCTATTTTGCATTTTTGCAATGATTTGCTGGGGTTCCTGGTCGAATACCCAAAAACTGGTTCAAAGCAACTGGCGTTTCGAGCTTTTTTACTGGGATTTGATCATCGGAATCCTTCTTGTATCAATACTTTCAGCATTTACAGTTGGAAGCATGGGCGAAACCGGTCGTTCTTTCACTGACGATTTGAAACAAGCCGATTTTAACTCCATCCTGTTTGCCATGCTGGGTGGTTTGCTCTGGAATGTGGGTAATCTTTTGCTGGTGGCAGCCATTGCCATTGCCGGAATGTCGGTTGCTTTCCCGATTGGAGGCGGTCTGGCGTGGGTATTGGGAATCATCCTGAATTACATTAATGTAGTTGCCAAAGGAGGCATACCAAGCAGCAACCCGCTTGAACTTTGGATTGGCGTGGTTATAATTGTTGCGGCCATCTTTTTAAGCGGCAAATCGTTTCAGAAATTAGCTTCCGAAAAGAAACAAACTTCGATGAAAGGAATTTTGATTTCTGTTATCGCTGGATTATTCATCGCTTTTTTTTACCCGGTGGTGGTCAATTCGCTCGATGCCCAATTTGTTTCCGGAGGAAAAGGAACTCTAACTCCATACTCCGGTGTGTTCTTTTTTGCGGTTGGAGTTTTCATCAGCACATTCATTATCAATCCAATAGCAATGCGCTGGCCACTGACTGGCACACCTGTAAAAATGAAAGCCTATTTTGAAGGAAGTATGAAAACCCATTTAACCGGTGTTTTAGGTGGCGGAATATGGATGCTTGGAATGGTTTTCAGTTATATGGCAGTAAGTAAAGCCAATCCGGCCATAGCCTATGCTTTGTCGAATGCAGCACCTGTGGTTGCTATCCTTTGGGGAGTTTTTGTCTGGAAAGAGTTTAAAGGAGCACCTAAAGGAACCAATCGTTTGCTGACTATCATGTTCGTTTGCTATATCATTGGATTGGTGCTAATTACGATGTCAAATGCTTAAAATAGTATACAGTCCCAGTCGCAGTTACAGTCACAGTCGCAGTTGCAGTTGCAGTCGCAGTTGCAGTTGCAGTTTTCAGATTTCGCATTGAAGATAGACTGTCGTTCAAATTTTCTGTCACAAAAAAAAACGTTTTAATACAAACTCAAAATAATGAAAATGATTACACGAATTTTAATCCTGTTTGCCTTCTTCGGAATTGGCATTAGTCAGGCACAAAATGGGAAATGGCAAGGCCCATCGGTCGATTTCACTCACGGAAGACTGAAAGTTTCAGAGAACAAACGATTTTTGGTTTTTGAAGATGGAACTCCGTTTTTCTATTTGGGTGATACCGGCTGGGAATTGCTCCACAGACTTTCTAAAACCGATACTGAAAAATACCTTGAAAATCGACGTGAAAAAGGATATACAGTCATTCAGGCAGTGGCTTTGGCCGAGCTTGACGGCTTAAATACACCAAACGCTGAAGGTGAAAAACCTCTGCTAAACAACGACCCAACCAAACCCAACGAAAAGTATTTCGCTCATGTGGATTGGGTTGTTAAAAAGGCTGCTGAAAAAGGAATTTTCATCGGATTACTTCCTACCTGGGGCGATAAATGGAACAAAAAATGGGGCGAAGGTCCCGAAATTTTCACTCCTGAAAATGCAAAAATCTTTGGGAAATTTCTGGGCAACCGCTATAAAAACAGTCCGAATATCATCTGGATTTTGGGTGGCGACCGCCCTGTTGAAACTGATATTCACAAGCAAATTATTCAGGAAATGGCAGATGGTTTGCGCATTGGCGATGGTGGAAATCATTTAGTTTCTTTCCATCCTTCGGGCGGTAGCGGATCAGCACAATATTTTTCCAACGAAACTACACTGCTCGATTTTAACATGCGTCAGAATGGACATAGTTTAAGCTATACCGAGCGCTATCACCAAACCTCTGATGATTACAACCTTACACCCGTAAAGCCTGTACTTGATTCAGAGCCGGTTTATGAAGACCATCCGATCAATTTCAATCCTGATCAAAATGGGCACTCGGTTGCTGCCGATGTACGCCGACCATTGTATTGGAACCTTTTTCAGGGAGCCTGCGGTCATACCTACGGACACCATTCGGTTTGGCAAATGTATTCGCCCGACAAACAAGCCATCAACCGTCCACTCATGCCGTGGAACGAAGCCATCGATCAGCCAGGTGCAGCTCAAATGATTTACGGACGATTATTGATGGAATCGCGCCCCTTTCTGACCCGCATTCCTGATAATTCAATCATTGTAACTGACAATGTTCCAACATCAGTTCCGGGAGCCGGAGCATATCAATTCGTTGCAACACGCGATCAGGATGGAACTTATGCCATGATTTATGCGCCCGTTGGCCGAAAGTTCAGCGTAAAAATGGATGTGATTAAAGGGAAAGACGTCAATGCATGGTGGTACAATCCGCGCAACGGAAAAGCCACGTTGATTGGGAAATTCGCCAATACTGGTACAAAAGCATTCATTTCGCCTGAACCGGGAGAAAGCACAGATTGGATTTTGGTTCTCGATGATGCCTCGAAGAAATATCCCGCACCGGGAACAATAAAGTGATCAGTAATCAGTCTCAGTAATCAGTAATTCAGTAAATCAATGAAAGCAGGAATAAGCAGTTACACCTACACGTGGGCCATTGGAGTTCCAGGTAATGAGCCCGAAAATCCAATGTCAGTTTTCGAACTGATTGAAACAGCAAGCGCTTTGGGAGTTCAAGTGGTTCAGATTGCAGATAATTTGCCACTTGAAAAATTCTCAATTCCTGAATTGGAACAAATCAAGCAGTTTGCCGATCATCGTGGAATCCAAATCGAAGTTGGAGCCCGATGGATGAGTTTTGATCGACTCAAAATGTACCTGAATATCGCTATGATTATGCGCTCACCTATCCTCCGCTTTGTGATTGATGGGCCTGGATTCGAGCCAAAGTTGGAAGAAATACATTTGATCATTCGGCATATTGTTCCGGAACTTGAGAAATTGAATATCTGCCTGGTCATCGAAAATCATGACCGGCTTTTGGCTCGCGAGTTCGTCGAAATCGTTCAAGAATCAGGAAGTAAAAATGTGGGGATTTGCCTGGATACGGTCAATTCGATGGGTGCTGGTGAAGGTTTGGAAACGGTGATTGGATTGCTTGCCCCATTAACCAGAAACCTGCATGTCAAGGAATTTTCAATCCGTCGTGTTTCGCACAAAATGGGTTTTGTAATCGAAGGTTGCCCATTGGGAAAAGGAATGTTGCCGATTGCAGAATTGATTTCAAAAGTTTCAGCACATTGCCAGTCTGCCATTCTGGAACAATGGACACCACCCGAAGAAACCATCGAAAAGACCATTCAGAAAGAAAAAGAATGGGCTATTGAAAGTATCATGTATTTAAAATCAATACTTTAAAATATAAAAAAAATGAAAAAAATCGCATTAATAGGAGCTGGAGGCAAAATGGGTATGCGGCTAAGCCGAAACCTGAAAGATTCTCCGTTTGAAATGAAATACGTTGAAATCAGCGAAGCCGGAATCGAAAAACTCACTGAACTGGGCGTTCAGATCAGCGATGGAGCACAAGTTGTTCCTGAAGCTGATGTAGTCATTCTGGCAGTTCCCGACGTGGCTTTAGCCAAAGTTTCGGCAACCATAATTCCACAGATGAAAAAAGATGCAATCCTAATGACCCTCGACCCTGCCGTTGCCCGTGCCGGACGCTTGTTTTTACGTGACGACATTTCGTATTTTATTGCACACCCTTCGCATCCTTCGGTTTTCAACTGGGAACCAACTCCTGAAGCACAGGCCGACTTCTTTGGCGGAACTTTGGCTAAACAAACCATCGTCTGTGCCTTGATGCAAGGACCGGATTCGGATTTTGAATTGGGTGAATTGGTTGCCAAAACCATGTATGCACCAGTTTCGAAAGCATTCAAAATTACTATGGAACAGATGGCGCTGCTAGAACCTGCACTGGTCGAAACGCTGTCTTCATCATGTCTCGATTTGGTTCGCGAAGGCATGGAAGAAATCATAGCAAGAGGCGTTCCTGCGGATGCAGCTCGGGCTTTCTTACTCGGACACATCAATATTCAATTAGCAGTACTTTTCAAAGAATTACCTAATGCTGTATTCTCTGATGCGGCCAACAAAGCGCTTCAACGTGGTCGGAGTATTCTGTTCAAAGACGACTGGAAACAGATTTTCGAACCTGAAAATGTGCTGCAACAAGTTATTGACATCACTTAGCCGTTTAATGTTTAATGTTCAAAGTTTAAAGATGAAAAAATTACGATTCGCCATATTCGGTTGTGGCTTCTGGAGCCAGTTTCAGTTGGGAGCCTGGAAGGAACTGGAAGGAGTTGAGTGTGTTGCACTTTTCAACCGTACCAAATCAAAAGCCGAGGATTTAGCCAAAAGATTTGGAGTACTACGGGTTTATGATGATGCCGAAGAACTGCTTAAGACTGAAAAAATTGACTTCATCGACATCATCACCGATGTGGACACCCATGAAAAATATACACTTTTAGGTGCAAAATATGGAGTGGATGTCATTTGCCAGAAGCCGCTGGCACCAAATCTGGATGCAGCAAAACGAATGATGAAGGCAACGAAAGAAGCCGGAGTAAGGTTTTACGTGCATGAGAATTATCGCTGGCAACCACAGCTTCGCCGGATGAAAGCCTTGCTCGATTCCGGAATTATTGGAACGCCCTTCCGCTGCAATTCGTTGTGGAATACTGCATTTCCTCTGTTTGAAACACAACCTTTTCTGGCAACCCTGGAGCAATTTGCCTTAACCGACCAAGGCTCGCATCAGTTCGATGTTCTTCGTTATTTGTTTGGCGAAGTGTCAACTATCTATACTCAAATTCAAACGGTTAATCCAACCATTAATGGCGAAGATGTTGCCACGAGTCTATTCCGAATGAAAAACGGGATGGTTTGCGTTCAGCAGATTTCGTTCAGTTCGCCTTTGGAAAAGGAAGTTTTTCCGCAAATTCTTCTCGTTGTTGAAGGAAACAAAGGCTGCATTCGTCTGGATGCCGATTATAACTTTGCAATAACCGTTGGGAATACTACGACTTACGAGAAGTTGGAAATGCAGAAATATGCCTGGCAAACCGATCGTTTAGAGCCGGAACCGCCAAGCATTGTGGCTTGCAATAATGACATTCTTCAGGATATGCTGGGCAATTCCAAGGCCGAAACCACAGACGACGACAACTTTGAAACCGTAAGATTAGTTTGGGCTGGCTATAAATCGGCTGCTTCAGGAAAAGTCATAAAAATGAATGAATTTTAACTGTTTGATTAGAAGGTTAGATTAACTTCATTTTTATCTTGGAACCAAATAGTGCAAAACAAAATGAGCCCTGAACAACGAATCAAGTTCTACGGAAGTGCAGATACGCCTCCAAAGCAGATTTCTCTGAAAGCCGGCCAGCTTGAACTGGTCTATGAAAATGGAAGCATCCGTTGGATCAGATTGGGAAATAGCGAGATCGTCCGGATGATTTATTCGGCTGTTCGCGACCGGAACTGGGGAACGATAGAACCCATCATCGAGGAGGAAATCACTGAAATTAAACCAGATTCATTTGATATTCGATTGCGTGTCGCTTATCATGCCCATCACATCCATTTTGTGGCGAATTACCACATTTCAGGAGAGAGCAATCGGATCCGGTTCGAAATGAACGGAACGGCTCAAACCGATTTCCTGAAAAACCGGATCGGTTTCTGCGTGCTACATCCTATTCGTGAATGTGCCGGAAAATCAGCCAAAGTTGTTCATCCGGACGGAAGTAGTTCTGAATTTATTTTTCCTGAATGCATTTCAGCCAACCAACCGGTAAAGAATGTCAGTTCGATGAGTTGGGAACCGAAATCAGGAATTGCGGCCACCATTAATTTTTCTGGAGATATTTTCGAAATGGAAGACCAGCGGAACTGGACCGATGCATCGTTTAAAACCTACTGTACACCGTTGGGCTTGCCATTTCCGGCAGAAATCAAAAAAGGAGATACATTTTCACAACGTATTGAATTGAAAGTTGAAACAACCAAGGTTCAAGCTGAATCATTCAATGAATGCGTCTTTTCGTGGAATCCCAATCAAATTTATTCTCTTCCTGAAATCGGAACAAGCTTCAGTTCACGAAAGGAAACACTTACTCAAAATGAAATTAACTTGCTGAAGCAACTTCCGCTTCGGCACCTTAGGGTTGAAATTAAAATGTTCGAACCAGACTTCAGAAATAAACTTGAAAAAGCAACACGAGAAAGCCAATTGCTGGGCTGGCCAATGTTTGTTGTACTTTACCTTTCTGAAAATTTTCAGGAAGAATACCAAACATTTGCCGGACTTTGCCGCGAATTAAAAGTCATGCTTTCGTATGTTTTGCCAATTGGGAAAAATCATTTGCCGTTTCATCAATTCGATGATTTCGCCAAACAGTTTCGTGCCGATTTTCCTGAAGTTAGCCTTGGAACCGGGGTGAATGCTTATTTTGCAGAACTGAACCGCACACGACCTTCGATTGAAAAAGCTGATTTTGTGAGTTTCACGATTTGTCCGCAGGTTCATGCCTTCGACTGTGCTTCGCTGGTCGAAAATCTCGCAGCTCAGGCCGAAGTGATCCAATCAACTCATTTACTATTCCCCAAAAAACTGGTTTTCATTTCCCCGGTCAGTTTAAAACAACGATTCAATGTAGTGGCAACTTCAGCCGAACCGGAAACGCCACCAGAAACTTTACCAGCATCAGTCGATCCACGCCAGCGGTCGGTATTTGCAGCCCAATGGACTTTGGGAAGTCTAAAATTTCTCGCACAGTCTGGTGCAAAATTGGTTACTTTTTACGAAACTGTTGGATGGAAAGGCTTTATTCAGGGAGAAAAACCTTCGGAATGTCCGGATAAGTTTCCGTCCGAAGTCAATGAAATTTTTCCTGTTTTTCAGGCAATGAAGGAAGTTTCAGTATTTTCTGAAGTTCTGTTTTCAAAGTCTTCCCAACCGCTGCTGTTTGATGGGCTGGTGTTAAAATCTGAAAATCAGACCAAATTACTTTTGTTCAGCTTTTCTTCCGAAGTACTGAATATCAGACTGGATTCCAGTGTGGTAATCAGGGAAATAAAATCGTTATTTGGTCCAACAAAACCTGAATATTCCGAAGGAAAAGTGAAGTTGAAAGGAGGAGATTTGATCGTGATAAGCCTGTAAAATGAATTTCTAGGAACCGTTTTTTTTTATAAATTTTGAAAGAGTTGTGCGATTGATTTCATGGGAAGAAACATTCTCCCACTATCAGGTAATTTCACAAATCCAAATTTCAGGTAAAATGCCTCGTCATCTGCATCTTTCGGACTAACGATCACGGCCATTGAACCGATGCTCATTTTGGAAACTTCGTAGCTTCTTCGAAGGGCATCCACCAACAGCAATTTACCGATGCCGGTTCCCTGACATTTCTTATCAACGGCCAATCGGCCCAGCAAAGTAACAGGTAAATTGACATATGATTTCGGCAGCCGCTTCCTCAATTCTTCCGGCACATCATCCAATAGTATGCTGGAATTCGAAAGCGTGTAATATCCTATAATGTGCTTCTCTTTGTTGGACAATACGAAGCACACAGCCAGCTTCCGGCGAATATCCTGACCAACCTGCTCGTGAAAATAATAGTCGGGCGAGGATTTGCCACAATTGAAACTTTTCCTGTCCGAAGCTTGATCAAGAATTTGAGTCAGGTAAGTCATTTTTGCGCAAGTATTCAGTATATTTTTCTGCGGCTAATTGAAGTTCCTGATTGGGTTTTCCTGGATTTAACATCTCTGAAAAGAATATTTCCCGATCAAGGTTTGTCTTGAATATTTGCTGATGCTCCTGAATAATTATCCGGGCCTTTTCCTGTGCCGAATGAATGATAAATTCTGTCAGGGTGCGGTATCCGCCCAATTTTGCAGCATACTCAAAATAATCCTTTTGCTCTTTTGTAAGGCGGGTATCAAACCTTGCAGTCCCTTTTGTTTTCGCTTTTGTTTTCCATCTTCAGTACGTTTTATCAGACAAACGTACGGATTATTTCCGTAAACAATTAAGATTAATCTTTGAAAAGTATATGTATATTTTCTAAAATCCACGGTTTAGCTTCTCAACCAAAATTCATTTGACTTGTTACTGTTATGTTATTTCGGATCATAAAACCTTTTTTAAATTAACAGACACATCAGATGGTACCAAAAATTCACAGCTTAGGTGGTTACATCCACGAATATCAGAAAAGCATTACTAATCCGGAAGCCTTTTGGGCTGAAGTTGCCGAAGGTTTTTACTGGCATAAACGCTGTGACCAGGTTCTGGAATGGGACTTTAAAGGTCCTTCGGTAAAATGGTTTTCAGGGGGAAAACTAAATATAACCGAAAATATATTCGAGCGAAATTTATATACGATAGGCAATCAAGCTGCCATAATCTGGGAACCAAACGATCCAAGCGAACCCACAAGATCACTAACTTACAGCGAATTACATCTGGAAGTCAATAAATTTTCCAATACGCTCAAACAACTCGGAGTTAAAAAAGGCGACCGTGTAGCCATTTACATGCCTATGGTTCCAGAACTGACCATTGCCATGCTGGCATGTGCACGAATTGGTGCGGTTCATTCGGTAGTATTTGCTGGTTTTTCAGCAGCCTCACTGGCCGACCGAATCAACGATGCTGAAGCGAAAGTAGTTTTAACTGCTGACGGAGGTTTTCGGGGTGAAAAGATTACGCCACTTAAAAATATTGTTGACGAGGCCTTGGAAAACTGCACCTGTGTTGAGACAGTTGTGGTGTATGAACGTACGAAATCGAAAATCAATATGATTGAAGGTCGCGACATTTGGTGGCACAATGCTATCGAGAATCAATCTGATATTTGTCCTGCTGAAGAAATGGAATCCGAAGACAATCTGTTCATTCTCTATACTTCCGGATCGACAGGCAAACCCAAAGGAATCGTACATACTACTGCCGGATATATGGTTTATACCGCATATACTTTCCGAAATGTTTTCCAGTACAATGCCGGTGATGTTTATTTTTGCACAGCTGATATTGGCTGGGTTACCGGCCACTCGTATATTGTTTATGGTCCACTCCTGAATGGTGCACAAACACTGATGTTTGAAGGAATTCCGACCTGGCCTGATGCCGGACGTTTTTGGGATGTGGTGGATAAACACAAAGTCAACCAGTTTTATACCGCTCCAACCGCAATCCGTTCACTTTTAGCACTAGGAATGGATCACATCAACGACAAAGATTTATCGTCACTGAAAGTTTTGGGAACGGTGGGAGAACCAATCAACGAAGAAGCCTGGCACTGGTATCATGATCACATCGGACGCAACCGCTGCCCGATTGTAGATACCTGGTGGCAAACCGAAACCGGAGGAGTAATGATCAGTCCGCTACCCGGAATTATCCCGACCAAACCATCGTTTGCCACACTGCCCTTGCCGGGAGTTCAACCCATCATTGTTGATGCTGAGGGAAAAGAACTCACAGGAAACAGTGTCAAAGGTAATCTGTGTATCCGGTTTCCATGGCCAGGAATTGCCCGTACCATTTGGGGCGATCACGAACGGTTCCGGAAAACCTATTTCTCGACCTATAAGAACTTGTATTTTACCGGTGATGGGGCGCAACGCGACGAAGACGGCTATTACCGTATTCTTGGCCGGGTTGACGATGTGATCAATGTATCAGGTCACCGCCTGGGAACTGCCGAAATTGAGAATGCCATTAATTCACATCCATTGGTGAACGAGTCTGCAGTTGTGGGCTATCCGCATCCGATAAAAGGACAGGGAATTTATGCTTATGTGGTTTGCGGTGAGCTTTCAACTGGTGGTGAAGAAGGAATTCGAAAAAGTATCAAAATGGCAGTTACGAATATGATCGGTCCTTTTGCACGTCCTGATATGATTCAACTGGTACCCGGATTGCCCAAAACACGTTCAGGAAAAATTATGCGCCGTATTCTCCGGAAAGTGGCTGAAGGAGATGCTTCCAATTTAGGAGACATTACCACCTTGCTCGACGAAGATATCGTAGTGAAAATTATTGATGGAGCTTTGGTTGAGGTGAAACGATGAAGCCCCATCCCCAACCCTTCCCCAATAGGGAAGGGAGTTTCGAAGCAAAACTCTGAAACCTTTCACTTAGAATGGTGTTCATCGCAAATTATCGAATAAAAAAGTCTCCCTTGGGGATTTAGGGGGCATTATTCTTCCATCAATCCCATTGATTTAAAAACCTTTTCGGGAATTCCACGACGGCTTTCCTTGAATTTTTCGGCACATAGGGTAAGGGTTGATGATGTAAACTGTAGGTTCGCTTATTTTCATCGAGCCATTATTCCTTTTTTTGTCAATTCATACAAAAATTCCGGGGCAAAATCGGCTCCATTATCCCAACCAATTGTCCATGTATCTAATGAGAATTTTCTGAAGTATTCGATATTTCTTAATGGTTCAAATATTTCACCATCTAAATATTTGTTCAAATCAACTATCCCGCTCAAACCATCATTAAATTTCAAGAACAATTTAAATTCTTGCTGATATTCGGCATTTACCACTGTTATAAGTTTCATAACCTTAAATTAATGGATTAATATTACTTAATGGTTTCTTTTGCTCAACGTTATCCCAATTCATCAATAGCTCTTCTTTGTGTAGCTCCATCCATTCAAATACAAGTTTTAGTGCTATTTTTGGCATTTTGCTTCAACAACACCCTCTTTTATCGTAATAATCGCTTTATAATCCTGATACTCAACATGAAAATGCGGTGGATTGTGCTCGTTGTAAAACATTTTAATGATAATTCCATAAAATCTACTAATCTCTGGCATATCAATCAAGTATAAATTTGTGATAGGGTAAAGTTAAAGATTATTTTGCATCACTCCATTGTTCTGTTTTTTTCCTTGGAATTTGCTAGTGATCATCTTTATTCTTCCATCAATCCCATTGATTTAAAAACCTTTTCGGGAATTCCACGACGGCTTTCCTTGAATTTTTCGGTGTTACTCAGGTCCGATTCCACATTGCTGACATAAAGCAAAACATTGCCATTTTCTTCCAGATAGCCAACCAGCCAACCTATATTTTTCCCATCCTGAACAGTCATACCGGTCTTCCCGCGGAAAGTCCATTTGTCGGTTTCTTTAAGAATAATCAGCTTTTTAACCAAATCAACATTCTCCTGAGAAAACGGCAATTTATTGGTATAAAAGTGAAGCAGGAAATTCATCTGCTCCCATGGAGTGATCCGCGAATCGCCCCAAAGCCAGAAACGGTCGATGGTTTCTTTAGAAATTTCCATTCGCCCAAAATCGGAATCATCCACAAACTCCTTCATACGATCGGGACCAATTCGTCGCGCTATCTCCTGAAAATAAGGAACTACTGAATATTGAATAGCCGTGGCTAAAGTATGATCCCGGTTCCATTCGTCGACCGATCGGGTAATTCCATCCCAGGGAATGATCATGTTCTCATCCGTTATCACACCTGTTTCAAGTCCAATCAGCGAATTCAGAATCTTAAAGGTCGATGCAGGCAAATAACCCTGCTCACACCTGGTTGAATTATAAATCTGATAAATATCGTTCTTCACGTCGTACAACAAAAAACATCCTTCTACGCCATATTCCTGAAAAAAGGGTTGAAAATTTGGAGGCAGATCTTTCTTTGCGGGATGAATCGTACATGATCCAAAAACAACAAACAGAACAACAAACAACCACAATTTATACAAATTTGCAAACATAGAATAATTTCAGAATTCGATTGACATAAAAGAAGGAGTGACAAAAGCCCACTCCTTCAAAAGTATATTTTTTATTGGTTAGTTGTTCACCTTTTAATACAAGAATCCGAAGAGCCAGAGAGGAATGATATTGTCATTTCCAACTTCAATATTATCTTTCACAATAAATCCGTTTTCGACACCTGAAATCTGATGCTGGGATTTGCTTTTACCTCCAATTTCCACAATATATTTGTTTTCAAGCAAAAAATCTGCTTTGTAGGCAGCATTTACTTTTATTGTTGCTGATACCTGCGACAAGAAAAAGGTTTCTCTGATATGACCAGTTTCAGTATTATTGGGAGCCAGCGAGTGCATCAGATTGGTATTTTGCAGATATATTTTCTCTGGTTTATTCAAACTGTTGATTCCTTTTCCCTCAAAATACAACAGCGAAATTAAATTGGCATCAGCAAGGTACTTCAGATATTGCTTCATAGTATTCAAACTGATGCCAGTACGCTGACTAATCGTGTTCATGTTCGGTTTAAACGGCACAGAGGCTGAAATAATCTGAAGTAATTTCCGTAAATAAATGATATTAGAAGTTTGAATTGATTCAAATTGTGGAATGTCTATTTCCAATGTAACTTGAATAGCCTCAAACAATTTCTGATGAAATGACTTTGTGTTTTCAAGATAAAATGGATAGTAACCATATTTAAGGTAATTGGGAAAGTAAGCCAAAGGTTTTATCTGGCTAATGATGTCGATTGCCCGTTTTGTATGGTTTTCGAAGATATCCTGAATAGTAAGTGATGGCAAATTGATCACATTTTCAAAAATCAGGAACTCCCGGAATGACAAACCTCGCATTTCGTACATCACTGCTCTCCGGCTTAAATCTGCATTTGCTTTGCTAATCTGCAAAAGCGATGAACCGGTGAAAACGACTTTCAGATTTGGAAAATCGTCGTAAATATTTTTCAATTCAACCGACCAATTCGGATACCGGTGAGCTTCATCCAAGACCAGCAGTTCACCGCCTTTTTTGTAAAAGGCTTCTGCCAAGTCGAACAAATTATTTTCAGTAAAATATAGGCTGTCCAGACTGGTATATAAAACCTTGTTGTCAGGTTTATAATTCAATTTGATATACTGAAGCAATAAGGTAGTTTTACCCACTCCCCTGCTGCCTTTGATGCCTATTAATCGATTGCTCCAATCAACTTTATTTATAAAATCCCGAACCAGTTTAGTATTTGTCTGAGCATATTTTTCGTAAAACCGCTGAATCAGATTTTCCATTTTTATACCTATTTATATCAATGCAATGACACAAATATATAAACTTTTTATGTCAATGTATTGACATTTATTTATACTTTTTATATCAACGCACTGACATCTTTTTCCAAAGATTATACTATGAAAGCATTTGCACACTCAAGACACTGATAAATAACTACAGAAAAAAAGGAGTGACAAAAGCCACTCCTTCAAAAGTATATTTTTTATTGGTTCGATTGGAAATTAACAAACCAAATCTATCCAAAAAAATGAGAACAACTACTTGGTCGCAGTTTCCAGTCTTTTCATTATGGAAAAGATAACTGTAGCTGAGACCAAAATACAAACAATGAAGATGAGCCACAATTGCCACAATTCCAATCTGCCCCAAAAGTAGCTACCCACAAACAAAAGTTTATTTCCTACAGCAGTCGCTAAAAGCCACCCACCTTGCATCAAGCCCTGGAATCGCTGTGGTGCAACTTTGGAAACAAACGAAAGACCCATCGGACTCAGGAATAATTCAGCAACTGTTAATATCAGATAGCTATTAACCAGCCAGTATGGAGAAACCCGCGAAGCTTCAGGAACAGCCTGACCAGCCAATGTATGAGGAGAAACCAACCCGATTGAAGCAATCAGAACAAGTAAAAATCCGCCGGCAGCAATGATCATTCCAATACCAATTTTCTTTGGTGTTGATGGCTCTTTCCCGGCTTTGTTCAGCATGGCAAAAATGCCCATCACCAGGGTAGTCAGTGCAACAATAAACAGAGGATTAAACGATTGGAAAACTTCAGGTGCAATGGCATTAGTAACATCGTTATTACTCATAAAATAATAAGTAGCTCCGCCACCAACAAGTGTCATTCCTACTCCTATCAAACGAGTTGTCATGCTCTTTTCTTTTCCCATCGCCACAAACAAACCAGCAATAGTGGCAATTACGGCCAGAATCGACCACATATCAAAAAATAAATAAGTAAAGGCACTAACCTCCTTCACAATGTAGTCGCGGGCAAAGAAAGTCAGGGTCAAACCATTTTGATGGAACGACATCCAGAAGAAAATGACAACAAAGAATACCAGAATAAGCGAAGTAACTTTTGGTTTTTCTTCTTTGGTAGAAATCATGGTAATCCAGGTTACAAAAGCAGCGAATAAACCAAAAGCCATTCCCGTTTTATAATCCAGAACTAATCCGGTCAAAACTGTAACGATGGTAGCAGCAGCCAAAGACGCAAAAATGGCAATCGGACTAGTTTGTGAACTATTTGCTTCCTCAGCAGTTCTAACAGCTTTTCCATCGGCCTTTTCAACTTGCTTTTCTTTATTCGGAAGATATTTCTGGAAGAAAATATAAACCAGCATGGAAATAATCATTGCACCTGCCGCAATACCAAATGCGTAATTATAACCACGCGAGAAAACTTCAAGATAGTTATGGGCAAAAGCACCCAGATCGGTGACAGGACCTGCAACATTTGCTTTAGTTGCAAGCTCTGTGAACTGAGTGGTATCAGTTAATGTGCCGTTGATGTACTGATGACAAAGCGAAGGAAGGCTCCCATCATGTAATAACCCATTTTTACCCAACCACCAGTTTCGAATACCTGTAGCAGCAAATGGCGCGAAGAAAGCGCCCACATTAATTCCCATGTAAAAAATCATGAATGCTGAATCCCGCATTTTCGAGTACTTCGGATCGTCGTATAACTGACCAACCACAGCCTGAAGGTTTCCTTTGAAAAGTCCATTCCCGAAAGCAATTACAAACAAGCTAATTACGGTAACAGTCAGTGTCATTCCCGGTATGGCCAGCGACGCATAACCTGCCAGCATAATTGCGATTCCGGCAAATATAACCAGCTTGTACTTTTTGGTATAATCAGCCAATATACCGCCAATCAAGGCTAAAGCATAAATTCCGAAGTAAAACCAGCTGTAAATATCACCAGCAGCTTCTTCAGTTAATCCGAATCTGGCTTGAAGAAAAAGTACCAGAATTGCCATCATTGTGTAAAATCCAAAGCGTTCGCCCATGTTGGCAAAAAATGCCACTAAAAGCCCTTTGGGATGTCCTTTCAGCATAGTTATTTGTTTTAAAGTTTATAATAAGTTGTATGGATATGCAATAGTGGCAAATATAATGAAGTTTTTAAGGAATAAAATTTGACTAATGTCAGTAAGCATCAATATTTAAGACTTATCGAACCTCTACAGATAAAAAACCCGAACAATTGCTGCTGTTTTAATGAGCAACAATTCGTAATTTTATCAAAAATCTAAACAATGAAACTTTTCACTTGTAATCAAATCTCAGAGATTGATCAATTGACTCTGAAACTTGAACCAATTTCTTCCATCGACCTGATGGAAAGGGCTTCATCGGCAGTGGTAGATTGGATTATTCGAAACATTGATACCCATCACCCCATATTTATTTTTGCAGGACCGGGTAATAATGGAGGCGATGCACTGGCAATCGCCCGAATGTTGTCCCTGTTTAATTTCAGCTGCAAGGTTTATCTGTCGTGCTTTGGGCATGAACTAAAAGGCGATCCGGCAAGCAATTGGAAACGCCTCGTAGAACAAAACAAAGTTTCACTGTCAAGCATTGATTCCACTGATGCAATTCCGGAAATTCCGGTTGAATCCGTCGTGATTGACGGATTATTTGGTTCAGGATTGAACAAGCAACTCGACGGATTGGCAAAAAAAATCGTTCGCAAAATCAACCATTCAGGTGCAACGGTAATATCTATTGATATTCCCAGCGGACTTTTTGGCGAGGATAATTCACAAAACGACCTTTCCGGAGTGATCAGAGCCCACCACACACTCTCATTTCAGTTCCCAAAAATCAGTTTCTTTTTTCCTGAAAATGCCGAAATCGTTGGCATTTGGGAAGTTTTGCCCATCGGGTTGCATCCCGAAGCAATTCTTCAGACTGAAAGTAAATATTTCAACCTCACAAAAACATACCTTTCAGGAACAATCAGGAAAAGGGCGAAATTCTCGCACAAAGGCACCTATGGACATGCTTTATTGATTGCCGGAAGTTACGGAAAAATGGGCGCAGCAGTTTTGGCCTCGAAAGCCTGTTTGCGCGCCGGAGCTGGTCTGCTCACCTGCCACATTCCGCAGCTTGGGTATCAGATCATTCAAACTTCGGTTCCAGAAGCCATGACATCCATCGATTTATCAGAAACCATTTTTTCGAAACTTCCAGATTTGAGGCCATATACTGCCATAGGAATTGGTCCCGGACTTGATAAAAAACCGCAAACGAAACTTGCATTTCACGAAATGCTTCAGAAAAAACCTAAAAAACTGGTCGTCGATGCCGATGCTTTAAATATTCTGTCCGAAAATAAAGATTGGCTCACGCTCCTGCCCGAAAATTCAATCTTAACCCCACATCCAAAGGAATTTGAACGACTGACAGGATCCTCGGGTAATTCTTACGAACGGCTTTTGAAACAGATTCAGTTTTCGATCAACCACAAGGTTATCCTTATCGTAAAAGGCGCACATACTTGTATAACCGTGCCTGATGGAAGTGTATTCTTCAACAGCACCGGAAATCCCGGAATGGCAACAGGCGGCAGTGGAGATGTTTTAACAGGAATTCTGCTGGGATTGCTGGCGCAGGATTACTCTCCGGAAGAAACAGTATTGCTTGGAGTTTATATTCACGGACTCGCAGGAGACCTTGCTGCAAAAGAATTTGGACAACATGCGTTGATCGCCGGAGATATAATAAAACATTTGGGCTCAGCTTTTCTACAGCTCGAATAATATTTTGGCTATTTTTGGGTTTTAATAAACCGAGGGTAGCATTTCTTCCAGTAAGATATTGTTTATTTTCGGCTGGAATTCAATCAATAAAATCGAAAACAATTAAATTCAATCGTTATGAAATTTTCAATATTATCCCTCATCCTAATGCTTTTTGCAGTGTCATTTGTGTCCGCACAAAAAAAATCAACCGGATCAGTCCCTACTCCGGTTGAAGGAGTGGTTTATGCTTTGCCTCAAACCGGTATCCGAATTCATATAAAAGCTACACAACAACGATTTGTCCACGGTCCTTTTCAGGAATACGCTCAAAAGATGCTTGGCATTGAAAACGCACCTTCAGCAGATGCTGATCGTTGGAACATGGACGAAATGAAGATCGAATTATTTAGTGAACCCGACCCGGAGCAGGTTCACAAAGCATTAGGTACATCAGCCCAATTGGTTAGTCTGACTGAATCAGGAATTCTGGCTGGAGTAAATGCCGATGTAAATTCGACGGGATCTGCAATTCAGACACAATCATTTTTGGTCAAAAATCTCGATAAACAGGTTAAATTTACCGACCTGTCGATCTGGAGTTTTTATTCTCCTGCCGATTCAAGCAAAAACTTTAAGATGGTTTCGAAAAATATGGATAAGAAAGCTGCCGAAGCTGCCGAAACCATTTTCAATATCCGAAATTCGCGATTTGCTTTGCTCACCAATGCTGATGACGAGCCACTTCCCGACGGAAAATCGTTTGAAGTAATGACCGATGAACTTGGCAAGATGGAGGAAAATTATCTGGCACTTTTCATTGGCAAGTCAGCAAAACAGACGTATGAATTCAGTTTTGATTTTGTGCCGGGACAAAAAACTGTAAAAGGCGAAGTATTTTTCCGATTTAGCGAAGAACGCGGAGTTTTACCCAAAACCGAT
This sequence comes from Bacteroidales bacterium, assembly GCA_038329265.1. Taxonomy (GTDB): domain Bacteria; phylum Bacteroidota; class Bacteroidia; order Bacteroidales; family Prolixibacteraceae; genus Aquipluma. The sequence continues at coordinate 20,407 of JBBQMW010000067.1, forward strand.
TTATCGGGTCGTCCGATTACCATTGAAGTAAATAAATCAGACAATCTGGCTTCCAAACAAAGCTCATTGAGCACTTCAGAAAATCCGAATGCAGGCAAAAGCGGAATCT
>JBBQMW010000068.1:0-20011 GCA_038329265.1 Bacteroidales bacterium
ATCAGGCTCGTGCATCGCCGCCGTTTCAAGCTTGAAATTGACTTTAAGTCCTTTGCCAATTCTGGTGATCAAAGATCCGGCAGCGGTTTGTTTTCCATCAACTGTCGACGTGACAAATATGGCGCTTTACCTTGGCAGCGACCCCGTTCTGGACTTCGAATACCTTGCTGATACAGTAGTTATCGTCCCAATACCTGATCCAAAAGCAGTAGCCGTAAGCGGAACATACTTTATAAAAGTAACCAACCCAAGTACGCTCTGTTACAAAATAAAACCCATTGAGGTGACCATTATTCCACAGCCAGTTTTGGTTATTCACGATCCGGCAGCCGTTTGCGAACCCAATACCATTAATCTCGCGAATCCGGCTATTACCGCCGGAAGTGAAGCCAGTCTGGACTTCGAATATTACTACGATGTTACAGCAACCGTTCCAATCCTGAATTACAAAGCTGTTCCTGTTAGCGGAGTATACTTCATCAAGGCAATCAGCCAGGTCACAGGTTGTTCGATCGTGAAAGAAGTGAAGGTTATTGTCAATTTCCAACCGATTCTGGTGATTTCCAATCCACCTGCCGAATGTTTCCCGACAACTGTCGATCTGACTTCAGTAACTATTATTGCCGGAAGTAATGTCCCCGACTCAACCGTATTTAGTTACTGGATCAATGCTGCTGCAAGTATTGCCGTTCCTGATGAACATGCAATTTCTACTTCAGGAACCTATTACATGAAGGCGGTTGCACCTGGCGGATGTTTCGATTTAAAGCCGGTTGTTGTAACCATAAATCTGCTGCCAAAACTTTTAATTACTCCTCCTGATGCAGTTTGCGAACCTGCAACGGTCGATCTTACCCTTCCGGCAGTAACTTCAGGAAGTGATTTGGTGCCCCTTGAGTATTATCTGGATTCAGCAGCAACAAAAGTTCTTTTAGTTCCTTCAGCAGTAGATAGTACCGGAACGTATTTTATTATGGCAATAAATCCGTTAACGAGATGCTCCGAAATCAAGCAGGTAAAAGTCGTCATTAATAAACGAACAGTTCCACTCTTCCTGACTATAAATGACCTGTGTATAAACAGCATGGCGCCAACTCTTCCAAAGGTTTCCACCAACGGAATTCCGGGAACATGGATCCCTGCCAACATCAGTACTGCCGCAGTGGGAGTTACAAGTTATACCTTTAAACCTTTGGCGGGAGAATGCGCGAAGGATACAACCATTACTGTAAAGGTTACCAAAAAGGAAAATCCGCTGTTCAACCCGATCGGACCACTTTGTCAGAACAGTGTTGCATTATTGCCGCCAATTTCAAACAATGGTTACACAGGCACGTGGAATCCGGCATTGATTTCGACTGTAACACCGGGAACTTTCAGCTTTAAATTTACTCCGTTTGTCGGTTTATGTGCAACGGATACAACAATTACAATTACTATTGCGCCGGAAGTGAAGGTAGATTTCGACTCCATTGGACCTTTGTGTGCAAATTCGAGTCCACCACCTCTACCGGCAACCGACAAAAACGGACTCGCCGGAACCTGGTCTCCGTCAACAATTTCGACCACCACGTATGGAATTACGAGTTACATCTTTATTCCGGATAATGGTTTCTGCGTGAACAATCCACCTATGAAAATTATGGTGACCAACCCGATTGTGCTCACCGCAACCCAAGTGGATATTGGCTATTCTTTAGAGCCTAAGGGGAGCATTGATTTAACCGCTTCAGGAGGAGTTGGAAAACTTACCTATTTGTGGAGCAATGGTGAAACGACTCAGGACATTGACAGCCTCGCTGCCGGAAAATACACAGTTGTGGTGACCGACATAAACAGTTGTTCGGATAGCCTGACCGTGCAAATTACACGCATCGAACTGATGTTTATAACAGCAACTAAACGAGATGCCTGTCCGGGGTATCCGGGAAGCATCGACTTTGAATTTACCAATATTCCGGATGGATTGCATGACATTTTATATTCGGGAGGAAAGTTCCCGAATGTTATGATTTTGGGAGGAAAAGCTACGGTTGACGCTGCAATCGGAAACTATAATAATTTAAGAGTGATTGAGAATGGGAATCCTACTATTAATCCTAACGGTGGAGCTCTGAATATCTCGATAAAAACAATGGCTACCCTCACATTAAAGGCAACTCCTGTGCGCGGTGACTGTACCAACCTGATGGGTCGTATTGATTTTAGGTTTACAAATGTTCCGAATGGCTTTTACAACATTACTTACGATGGAGGACTGTTTACCAGTGTTCAGGTGATCGGCAACGTTGGACAAGCTCCGGCAGTAGCCAAAACGTATAACAACCTGATGATTATGGTGGGCAATTGCAGCAGTAACACCGCAACAGTTAAGCTGGATCCGCCAATTGGAATAATTCCAATTTCTGTGACGTCCCAGCCATCGTGTTTATTCCCAACCGGAAAAATTGAAGTCACCTATCCAACGGGAGCAAATTATGAATTTAGTATTGACGGGGGTGCAACTTATTTCAATTCGAAAACTTTCGATGACTTAAATTCAAGGATCTATTTGGTTAAAACACGCGATAAAAATACGTCCTGCGAATCTGAGATTGTAAAGGAAACTGTTTATTCGATTCCCGGAATACCTGATTTGGCAACTGTTTCTATCAAACAGCCTACTTGCGATGTTCCAACAGGGTCGTTTACAATTACAAACACTGGCTTTGGAACCGGATACGAGTATAGTTTGGATGGCCTAAATTATCAGGATTCGAAAACTTTTGCCGGATTAGCTCCTGATCAGGCTTACAAGCTGCGCGTGCGATTGAAATCAACAGGATGCCAATCAACAACACCTGTAACTATTGATTCGATCCCGCAACCAATTGCCGAACCAATAGCCGCCGCAACTAAACAACCTGATTGTATGGATGAAACGGGCACGATAGTGGTATCCAGTCCTCCAATGGGAACAGGATTTGAATACAACATCGATGGTGGTGCATTCCAGGCATCATCAACATTTGCCGGATTGGTGCCGGGAAATCATATACTCCGCATTAAGCCTAAGATCTCTCTATGTGAATCCAGCCCATTGGCATTAATCATTGATCCGGTTCCCCCAAAGCCCGAACCTCCGGTAATTATAGTCAATCCACTGATGGAGTGTGAAGAAAGTCCTGTTCAAACACTCGATGCCTGGAATGCAATTAGTGTTGAACCCGGAACAACCGTCACATGGTATGATAGTCCAACGGGAGGCAAACTGGTTCTGTTGCCAATTTTGAATACGGCTGAAACTGTAAAATATTATGCAGAATCGCAGCGTGACAATTGTATCAGCCTTACACGTACAGAGATTACATTGGCCATTTATCAAACTCCGCTGGTCTTTGCCACGAAAGATACGATAGAGCAATGCGAAAACACTCCAATACAAATCCTTGATGCCAATTCGTACATCACGGGATTAAAACCCGGAGAAACATTGACCTGGTATGATGCTGCAACTGGCGGGAATATTGTTTCGCCGATCCTGAATACCGTTGACACGAAAACCGTTTGGGCTGAAGCCTCAAACATTATTTGTAAGTCAGCATTACGCGTTTCGGTTACTTTAATTATTAACCCAATCCCAACTGCACCGGTTTTGATTACTGATCTGACTGAGTGTGAAGAAATTCCGATTCAAACGCTCGATGCACGGAATGGTATTGCAGTACCCGCTTCAGGAACAACCATTAAATGGTATGACAAGGCTGTTGGTGGAACTCCAGTTGCATCACCTACATTGAATACAGCCAATACAAAAACTTACTATGCCGAAACTTCGACCGGAATTTGTATCAATCCAAACAGGACTCCTGTAAAACTGACGATTAATTCGATTCCGGCTTCTCCAGTTTGGGTGAAAAACATCACAGAATGTGAAAAGATTCCGTTACAAACATTGGATGCCAGAAATGGAATTGCAACATCAGCTCCGGGAACAACAATCAAATGGTATGATGTGGCTTTAGGCGGAACTTCAATTGCATCGCCTACATTAAATGCCTTTGATACTAAAACTTACTACGCTGAAGCATCAATCGGTAACTGTGTCAATCCAGTCCGCACATCTGTTATATTGACTATTAATCCAAATCCTGAGATTCTGGTTAGCCAAAATCCGGTGGAAGAATGTGCTGCAAGTCCGTTGCAGACTCTTGATGCCAGCAAATATGTCAGCGTTGCGGCTCCAATGAGTCTCAAATGGTACAATCAGGCTATTGGAGGAACTCCGGTTGCATCGCCAATCCTGAATAAAGTGAGTACAATAACCTACTATGCTGAGACCTTCAATGGCCAATGCCCCAGCCCTGCACGCACTGACATTACCCTGACTATTTATCCGCTACCTGAACAACCTGAAGCTATTGTAACAACAAACCCGAGCTGTAAGGACGAACATGGAGCGATTGAAATCACAAAACCTTTGGGCTCAGATTATGAATACAATTTAGATGGAGGTGCTTACCAACCGTCGGTGATCTTCACCAACCTGACATCGAAAAGTCACACCATCGGGGCTCGAAACATTAAAACTCTGTGCGAATCGGTTTCTGGCACGGTGGTACTTCCTGACGTACCTCCTACTCCAATCATGAAATCGGCTGATCCAGTTGCCTGCCTGTGTTATGGTGGTGATGGCAGTATTGTTTTCGAATTCGAAAATGTTGACGATGGAACCTATGTAATTGTATACATCGGAGGCGAATTCCAAAATGTTGAGGTTAAGAATAATACGGCTACGGTTATCGCCAAAGCCGGAGCCTATGATATTCTGAAAATTGAAGCCAACGGCTGTATCTCAGCAGAATCCCGAACAGTGGTTATAACTGAACCTAACCGGCTCCTGACAAGCGCTGCAATCACCGAGATTGACTTAAAATCAGGACAAAAAGGTGAAATCGACCTGACAATTACTGGTGGTACCAGCAAATACAATTCGGTATGGCAGCCAAATCTCCAAAGTGGATTTCAGGGTGCAACTACGGAAGATATTTTCAATTTGAATGACGGAGATTATATTGTGACAGTTACCGATCAGAATGGATGCCAGAAAACTGATACTCTGACTATACCATTTCCCAACTATCCGCCAATCGCAACCAATAACGAGTTTAGTGCGGGCTGCGGAGGAATCGGCGGTGATCTGCTTTATACCATTGATTCTTTTGGTAATGGTATCGACTACGATCCCGATGGTGACACAATCACAATCGATACAACGGTTGTTCAAAGGCCTGACTTTGGTTTTGTCACAATAAATCCGGATGGAACATTTGAATATCATGCCAAACAAGGATTTTCAGGCGACGACAGCTTCAAGTATGTAATCTATGATACAGAGAAAAATTACAGTATTCCGGCAACTGTAATCATTCATGTAGTTTCGGATTTCGATTGTGACGGCTTTGTGGATGATCTGGACAGTGATGCGGACGGAGATGGTATTCTGAATACCGATGAAGGAGGAAAGCTTGTGGATACTGATGGAGACGGACATCCAAACTGGCTCGATATTGACGACGACAACGATGGAATCGTTGATAACATTGAAGCGCAACTCTATCTGGAAGGATACATTCCGCCATCGGGCAACCATTCGGATAATGACGGACTTGATGATGCTTACGATCCTGAAATGGGTAATGCGAACCTCAAACCAGTTGATACCGATTTGGATGGTATTCCTGATTTCCTCGATCAGGATTCGGACAATGACCTTGTTCCTGATTATATTGAAGGCCACGACGGGAATGACGCCGATGGTAAACCGGAACATGAATTAGTGGGAAAAGATAAAGATGCCGATGGACTGGATGATGCATTTGATATAATTAACCGATACACATCGCCCAACGAAAACATGACTGGTTCAAACTCGCCCTTACAGGATTTCGATGGGGATGGCATTCACGACTGGCGCGATGAAAATGATGATGACGACAAATACCCAACCCGGTTTGAAGACTTGAATGCAGATAATGATTTCAGTAATGACGATACCGATTTTGACGGACATCCGGAATACCTGGATTTTGGACGCGATTGCGACATGTTTATACCTGAAGCATTCTCGCCGAACGACGATAATATTCACGAATATTTCCAGATTTATTGCATCGATAATTTCCCTGATGCCAAAATGTATATTTTTGACCAGTTGGGAAATAAATTATTTGAGAAAGCAAATTATGGCAACCTCAATATTTGGGATACGCCGGAACGCGCCTGGTGGGATGGACGGACAACAAACCGCTCAGCAACAACAATTAATGGCAAAGTCACTCCGGGAACCTATTTCTATGTACTTAAATTAGGAAATGGTGAGGTTAAAAAGAGTTTCGTATTTGTATCGTATTAAAAGTTCCCATTCCCACATTTGTGGGGGAATGTGGATTTAGGTAAAAGTTGGTTTTAGCTCCGTTGGAGCGAAATATATAAGAAGAAAATCATAACATGAATGCGCTGGAAGGTTAAACATATTAGGCTATTGATTTTTTTCCTTTTCATGGCGGTAACGCAAGTGAAAGGGCAGGAATTCCCATGGTCTCTTCAATACATTACCAATATGTATTCCATCAACCCGGCCTATGTCGGCATTTGGGACCGTGCCGGACTCATGCTGTCAACCCGAACCAATTGGGTTGGGATAAACGGGGCACCCTTAACTCAGCAATTTTCGTACAATACTCCAATTAAAGATCAGAAAAGCGGATTTGGGCTGAATATTCAGCGATTGAACATCGGCTTGGAAAAACGAATGTATTTTACCGGGGATTACTCCTATCAGATTCGTCTGGACATGCATTATTACATGCGCCTTGGCTTTCGTGCCGGAATCCTGAGTTTCGCCAATAATTTAACAGATTACAAACTTTACCCCGATTATATACCGGATTCAGAATTTGCGAATGATATCAATTTGTATTACATGACAATATTCGGAGTTGGGGCTATACTTTATAATGAAAACTATTACATCAGCGTTTCTATCCCACAAATGATGAATAACACCTTTAAAGTAAACCGCCAAAACTATTCATCCTTATCCGAGTTCCAAACCATGTATTTATCCGGAGGATATGCGTTTAAAATGACAAAAGACTTTATCCTCCGTCCAAACTTATTGGTTGTGGCAACTGTTGGGAAACCCGTTTATTTCGATGCTGCCGCTTTACTGTATTTCCCCGGAAATCTTCAGGCTGGTTTAAACATCCGCAGTAATGGAGCGGTATGCCTTTCAGCCCAGTATACATTCAATAATAATTTAAGAATTGGATATGCTTCCGAGTATTTTATCATACCCGACATTCACAAATATCAGATGGGATCCTATGAGTTCTTTGTAGGCTATGACTTCAATCTGTACCGAAGAAAAAACGTTCGAACCAACTATTTTTAAAGGCGTTTAATTCCCCAGTTCAGACATAAATAGTATACGCATCAGCCGGATATCATTTTCCGAATATTCGTCTTCGCCTAATTCTTTGAGTGCGGCATCAATGCTGTCGTCTTCGGCTTCCCTGAAATATTCAAATATTTCTTCCTGATGCTCTTCGTCAAGTATTTCATCGAGGTAATAATTGAGATTAATTTTTGTTCCGGAATTAACAATAGTCTCGATCTCGGTTATTAGATCTTTCATATCAATACCAATCGAATCAGCAATATCGTTGAGCGAAAGTTTACGGTCGATACTCTGGATGATTCCAACTTTGATTTTTGATTTATTAGCTACGCTCTTAACTACCATGTCCTGAGGACGTTCAATTTCATTCTCGTCGACATAGTCTTTAATCAACTCAACGAACTCTTTTCCGTATCGTTTGGCTTTTCCTTCTCCAACGCCCTGTATATATTTCAGTTCATCGATGGTAATCGGATATTGCAAAGCCATATCAGCCAGCGAAGGATCCTGAAAAATAACAAACGGAGGAAGATTCAGATTCTTCGAGATTTTCTTCCGCAGGTCTTTTAGCATTGAAAACAATTCCGGGTCACCCGCACCACTGGCCTGAGCCGCTGCTGCATTGGCTTCCTCTTCAATGGCATCGTAATCATGGTTGCGAACTAAAAGAAAATCGACTGGATTTTCCAGAAAATCATACCCTTTTTGAGTCATTTTCAGCAAGCCATAGTTTTCAATGTCTTTGCTGATGAATCCGGCAATCATACTTTGTCTGAATACCGCATTCCAGAATTTTTCTCCATGATCGTTGCCCGAACCAAAAGCTTCAAGTTCATTATGACGGAATGATTTCACCGCTGCAGAACTTTTACCGGTGAGTATATCAGATAAATGTTCTGCCTTATATTTTTCCTTAACTTCAAGAATAGCCTGTAATGCACGACAGATTTCATCTTTAGCTTCAATCTGCTCTTTCGGAAATATACAGTTATCGCAATTTCCACATGGTTCCTCCAATTTTTCACCAAAATAATTCAGCAGAATAATACGTCGGCAAATGGCCGATTCGGCATACGAAGCAGTGTCAAGCAAAAGTTGTCTGCCGATTTCCTGTTCGGCGACTGGCTTGCCCTGCATAAACTTTTCCAGTTTCTGAATATCCTTGGCCGAATAAAGCGTTATACATTTGCCTTCACCGCCATCGCGGCCTGCACGCCCGGTTTCCTGGTAATAACCTTCCAGACTTTTCGGAATATCGTAATGAATTACAAAACGAACATCGGGTTTATCAATTCCCATTCCAAAGGCAATAGTCGCAACAATTACGTCAACGTCTTCCATCAGAAATTTATCCTGATTTCCGGAGCGTGTGGCCGAATCCATTCCGGCATGATATGGTAAAGCTTTGATCCCATTGACAACCAAGGCCTGTGCAAGTTCTTCAACCCTCTTCCGGCTTAAACAGTAAATAATTCCCGATTTTCCTTCGTTCTCTTTGATAAACTTGATGATCTGAGATTCAGGTTTCGATTTCGGCAATACCTCGTAATACAGATTCGGACGGTTAAACGAAGCCCTGAAAACATTGGCATTCAACATCCCAAGTGTTTTTTGGATGTCGTGCTGAACTTTGGCTGTTGCTGTGGCAGTAAGGGCAATGAGCGGAGCCGCTCCTATTTCGGAAACAATAGGCTTTATCCGTCGGTATTCAGGCCTGAAATCGTGACCCCATTCCGAAATACAATGAGCCTCATCAATGGCATAAAACGATATCTTGACGTTTTTTAAAAATTCGATATTATCTTCCTTGGTTAAACTTTCCGGAGCGACATACAGCAATTTGGTTTTGCCACTCATCACATCATCGCGCACACTTTGGGCAGCCGCTTTGGTAAGCGATGAATTTAGAAAATGTGCAATGCCATCTTCAGTACCAAAACTACGAATCGAATCCACCTGATTCTTCATCAATGCAATCAAAGGAGAAATAATAATGGCAGTGCCCTCCATGATCAGCGCCGGTAATTGGTAACACAAGGATTTCCCCCCTCCAGTGGGCATTAATACAAAGGTATCTTTGCCACTCATCACGCTTTTTATGACATCTTCCTGTTCACCCTTAAAACGATCAAATCCAAAATGCTTCTGAAGATGCTCAGATAATATATACTCTACTCCCATAAATATGAACGGTTTACAAATCAATTTAATTAAATCACTTAATTTATAAGTATCCCGAAGGTATATAAAAATATCCATCAAAACACAATCCAGGTATTCGAATTTAAATACTTTTGACAGGTTTTAGGTAAATTTAAGATATGGTCTACCGATAGGATTAGGATTATACCTTATATTTGCGTCAACATTTTAACCAATCAGATCTAAATTATCCTGAACCATGGCTGAAGAAACCATCAGAGAAGAACAATCCACAAAAAAATCAAAAAAGAAAGAAGTAAAAGCCGAAATGTCGTTCCTCGACCATTTGGAAACACTGAGATGGCACATCATCAAATCGGCCATTGCCATTATTACTTTTGCTATACTAGCTTTCGTATACAGCGATTTTATATGGAATTCAATCATTTTGGCGCCCAAGAGTCCGGACTTCTGGACTAGCCGTATGTTAATCAAACTCGGAGATTTCCTTGGGTACAAATCCGCCGGATTGATGACCAAACAGCTTAGTTTAATCAATTTCGATCTGTCGGGTCAGTTTATGGTTGATGTTTGGACGGCCATTATCGCAGGATTTATTGTTGCCTTCCCTTATGTGATGTATCAATTCTGGAGTTTTATCAAACCTGCACTGTACGAAAATGAACGAAGACATGCTTCAGGGGCAGTAGCAGTCATGTCGGGTCTATTTTTTATCGGCGTTTTATTTGGTTACTATTTAATTGTACCCTTCTCTTTGGATTGGCTCGCCAGTTATAGTATAAGTACAGAAGTGGTAAATCAAATCAATATATTATCATACATTAGTTCTGTTACTTCAATTGTGATAGCCGGTGGTATAGCGTTCGAATTACCGGTATTGGTATACTTTCTAAGCAAAATTGGGGTACTTACACCCAAATTTTTAAGAAAATACAGAAAACATTCTTACGTCGTTTTGCTGATTATTGCTGCAATTATTACACCTCCGGATGTACTAAGCCAGATGATTGTAACTATACCTTTGGTCATACTATTTGAAGTAAGTATATTTATTTCTGGCCGGGTTGAAAAAGCTCGATTGAAGAGATTGGATGAAATTTAAATTCAGCTGGGTTAATTTGAATACATGAAACTAAGAGCCGAAAACATTGTCAAAAAATATCGAAAACGAACAGTTGTAAAAGGAGTTTCGTTTGAAGTTAATCAAGGTGAGATTGTTGGGCTGCTTGGACCAAATGGCGCTGGAAAAACTACATCGTTTTACATGATTGTTGGACTGATTCAACCATTATCAGGGAAGATTTTTATGGACGATGAAGAAATCACTAAACTACCCGTGTATAAAAGAGCACAGAAAGGCATTGGTTATCTGGCTCAGGAAGCTTCGGTTTTCAGGCAAATGAGCGTTGAAGACAATATTCTTTCGGTACTCGAAATGACCAAACTGCCAAAAGCTGAACAACTGCAAAAGGTCGAAAAATTACTTGATGAATTTGGGTTGCAACATATACGAAAAAGTAACGGGTATCAACTTTCAGGAGGCGAGCGACGTCGCACGGAAATAGCGCGCGCATTAGCCATCGATCCAAAATTCATTCTTTTGGATGAACCTTTTGCCGGAGTTGACCCAATTGCCGTTGAGGACATTCAGCATATCATTAAAACCTTGCGCGATAAAAATATTGGAGTTTTAATTACCGACCATAACGTACACGAAACACTCACCATCACCGACCGGTCGTATCTTTTATACGAAGGCTCCATTATGAAGGCAGGAACTGCCGAAGAACTTGCATCAGACGAAGAAGTACGTCGCGTTTATCTTGGCCAGAATTTCGAGCTCAGGTAATCCGTTTCTGATCAAAAAAAACTATTCAAAAAGAATTGATTGCTCTGTTGTTTGTGTAAAATAAATCACATACATTTGCACCGCATTTAGCGGGCGTGGCGGAATTGGTAGACGTGCCAGACTTAGGATCTGGTGCCTTACGGCGTGGGGGTTCGAGTCCCTTCGCCCGCACAGCAAAAATAACCGCCTTGCTTATACCTGTAAAAAGGATAAGCAAGCGGTTTTTATTAATTTTAAGCATCAGGTTTTTGATCTGAAAATTACCAAAAGATCATCTTCCTGTCTGATTCCCAATCACTTTAAGAGAGACATTATGAATATTACCAGAGAAAACATCGACAATCTGAATGCGATTCTGACTGTATCGATTGAGAAAAATGATTACGAAGTCAATGTAAATGAGGTTCTGAAGAACTATCGTAAAAAAGCAAATATGCCAGGTTTTCGTCCCGGAATGGTTCCTGCCGGATTAATAAAAAAAATGTACGGAAAAGCTGCTCTGGCCGACGAAGTAAACAAGGTTATCTCGAAAAGCCTGAACGAATATATTCAGGCTGAAAACCTGAACATTCTGGGAGAACCACTTCCCAACGAAGAAAAACAACCCATGATCGACTGGGATACCCAAACCGATTACAGCTTTGTTTATGATATTGGTATGGCTCCTGAAATTACTGTCACTCTTGATAAAAAAACCACTCTGCCCTATTACAGCATACTCGCCAATGACGATATGGTAAACAAACAGCTGGAAGCTTATGCCGGTCGTTTGGGCGAAAATAAGGTCGTTGAAACGGTTGAAGATAAAGATACTGTTCGCGGAAACTTTGTTCAGCTGAACGAAGACGGAACCGAACTTGAAAATGGCATTCAGGCTGAAAAAGTAGTCATCGCCGTCGACCTAATTAAAGATGATGAAGTAAAAGCTTCATTTATAGGCAAAAAAACTGGTGAAGTATTGGTTTTCGACCCACTCAAAGCCTATGAAAATAAACACGAGGTTGGTCATATGCTGAATATTTCACACGAAGAAGCTGAAAATCTTTCAGGAAACTTCAGCTTTACGATCATTGAAGTTCTCCGGTTCGAAAAATCCGAAGTGAATAAGGAATTGTTTGATAAAATTTACGGCGAAGATTCAGAAATTTCAACGGAAGAACAATTCAAAGCTAAAATTAAATCTGAACTCGAAGAAAATTTCGTTTATTCAAGCAACTATAAATTCACAATCGATAGCCACAAGGCTTTGGTAAAAGCCATTCAGTTCGATTTACCGGAAGCATTTTTAAAACGTTGGATCAAAGTTACCAACGAAAAAATGACAGACGAACTAATCGAGTCTGATTTTGATTCTTTTATGCTCGACCTGAAATGGCAGTTGATTAAAGATCGGATCGTGAAAGACAACGATTTGAAGATTACTGAAGAAGATGTTCGTTTTTTAGCCAAAGAAATGGCTTTGAACCAGTTCCGTCAGTATGGTTTGAACAATGTATCGGAAGAGCACTTGGAAAATTATGCCAATCACATGCTGAAAAACGAAGATGAACGCCGCAAACTGGTCACTCGCAAACAGGAAGATATCATTGCTTCTGCCATCAAAGATAAAGTAACACTTGACATGAAAGAAACAACTTACGAAGAATTTAACAAAATGATTGAAAAATAATATATTGGCATTACCGCCAAAAGCATATTTTCTTAACTTTGTGAAAATCTGATTTTGCCAACAAACAAGGCAAGACGGTTATTCACAAAGTTTTTTTTAACAGGAGACACAAATTATGAATGACGGAAAAGAATTTAACAAATATGCAACCAGGCATTTGGGTATTAGTAGCCTGAATTTAAATCGTTTTGATTCGATTTTCACCAACAGTCTAACACCGTATATCATTGAAGAACGCCAGTTAAACGTAGCTTCGATGGATGTATTTTCCAGATTGATGATGGATCGGATCATCTTTTTAGGCACCCCAATTGACGATTATATCGCCAATATTGTTCAGGCACAATTACTTTTTCTTGAATCGGCTGATGCGAAAAAGGATATCCAAATCTACTTCAACACCCCAGGAGGTTCTGTACATGCCGGTCTGGGAATATACGACACCATGCAGTACATTTCATCCGATATTGCTACAATCTGTACCGGAATGGCCGCCTCAATGGGTGCAGTTCTGCTTACCGCCGGAGAAAAAGGAAAACGTTCGGCCCTGAAACATTCACGCGTAATGATTCATCAACCCATGGGTGGCGCTTCGGGCCAAGCTTCTGACATTGAAATTACTGCACGCGAAATCATGAAACTAAAGAAAGAACTGTACGATATTATCGCCAAACATAGCGGAAATACTTTTGAACAAGTTGAAAAAGATAGCGATCGCGATCACTGGATGACTTCAACCGAAGCCAAGGAATACGGCATGATTGACGAAGTATTGATCAGACATAAATAAAAGACCCATTGAAAATGAAAAGTGATAAATGTTCTTTTTGTGGACGCGAGAAGAAAGAAGTGAATTTGCTGATTGCCGGCATGGAAGGACACATTTGCGACAATTGTGTTGAGCAGGCTCACTCCATTGTAGCTGAGGAATTTAAAAAAGATGAAGTTTTTGATACCAAAGGGGTAAAACTGATGAAGCCTAAGGAAATTAAAAATTTCCTCGATTTATATGTAATCGGTCAGGATCAGGCAAAGAAAATTCTTTCTGTTGCTGTTTACAACCATTACAAAAGGCTCAACCAAACTGTTTCAAATGATGAAACAGAAATTGAAAAATCAAATATTATTATGGTTGGCGAAACCGGTACCGGAAAAACATTGCTGGCACGTACCATTGCCAAAATGCTGCATGTTCCGTTCACCATAGTTGACGCCACTGTTTTGACCGAAGCCGGATATGTTGGCGAGGACATTGAAAGTTTATTAACCCGTTTGCTTCAGGTAGCCGACTATAATGTGGAAGCTGCTGAACGTGGCATTGTTTTTATTGACGAAATTGATAAAATTGCCCGCAAAGGCGATAATCCATCCATCACGCGTGATGTTTCGGGCGAAGGGGTGCAGCAGGGTTTATTGAAATTATTGGAAGGAGCCATTGTGAATGTTCCGCCGCAAGGAGGACGCAAGCATCCGGAACAAAAAATGATTGCCATCAACACCAAAAATATTCTCTTCGTTTGCGGTGGCGCTTTCGATGGCATCGAGAAAAAAATCGCTCATCGTTTAAATACAAAAATAGTTGGCTACGGAGCCCAAAAGCAAGCCGATCACCTCGATCGCGACAATATGCTTCAATACATTGCTCCTCAGGATTTAAAATCATTTGGCTTAATTCCTGAAATTATTGGTCGTATTCCGGTACTTACTTATCTGGAACCGCTCGACCGGAAAGCGTTGCGCAGCATCCTGACCGAACCCCGCAACTCGCTGATTAAGCAATACGTGAAGTTGTTCGAGATTGATCATGTTGCATTAAGCTTTGAGGAAGAAGCGCTGGAATTCATTGTCGATAAGGCTGTTGAATTCAAATTGGGCGCTCGTGGTCTTCGTGCAATTTGCGAAAACATCATGGTCGACGCCATGTTTGACACACCATCAGCAGATGTTAAAAACATGACCATCTCCCTTGATTATGCACAGGAAAAGATTGATGGGGTAATTGCTGTTCGTTTGAAAGCAAGCTAAAGATTTGAATATGACAACAATTGATTTAAAAAGTATTCTTATACATCGGATTGCAGGAATAAATGATAAATCTTTCTTAGCTGCAATTCATACGATCATTGAGACAAAGTCAAAATCGACTGTTTATAAAACCACTCCTGAACAGCGAAAATGTATAGAGGAAGGTCTTCATCAAATTGCAAATGGCGAATACTTTTCGAATGACCAGGTTGAAAAAGAGATCGACCGATGGTTAAAAGAAAAGTAATATGGTCAACTAAAGCTAAATTTGATTTGTTTCGGATTCTTGACTTCTACTATAAACGAAACGGTACAAAAACTTACAGCAAGAAACTAAATTCAACGCTTCGGAATTCGGTAAGATTATTAGAGAAGTATTCTGAAATTGGCACACGCACCGATGTTCAGAATGTTCGAAATTTAATAGAAGGCGATTACAGTATTTTCTACAAAATTGAGCCTGAAGTAGTCGAAATAACTACCATTTGGGACAATCGTCAAAATCCCGAAGATTTATTGATTGACTAGTTTTATTAAATGTTTTCATGACTTTACCCTGAATTTTTCTTTATGGACGAATTACCATTTTTAAAAGGCGATTTTGTACGCATCGACGGAATCAATGCAGTGGTTGTTGGTAATGAGGAGGATGAAAATATTCCACACGAACATATTGCCGTGTTCTTTGGTTCCGAAATTGCCAAACGAGAATCGGAAGGCGGCTTGGGGAATGGGATTCCTCAGGTTTGGATTGTACCGATTGACGTATGCGAAGACGGATTAGAACCTGAATACCTCGAAGAAGATTAATTTTCAACTACTCCTCACCAAGGCCAGTAAGGGATTCCATCTTTTTAAAGAGATGGAATCCCTTACTTAAACCGGACTCGAACCCGAATACCCCGAAGAATAATCCTTTTCTTTCGCATCCTTGTTTATTCTGTTTAAAACCAGAAAGGTAACCCTGAGACTCATTTTATTTTCTATGTTTAGAAACATCTTACATGCATAAGCTTATCTATTAGATACTTATGACAAATTGGGGGGGGGCAATTTTAGTTTTTGCTATTGACTTTGATTGCAGGATATTGTATATTTATAGTGCAATTAAAAAGGAACAACTTTCTGTATTTTAGGCAATTAATTTATTCGCCTTCAAAAAATAGATTTAAGATAAAACGACCCGGCAGTTGCCGGGTCGCAAATAAAAATGATTGTTAAACCGGGCAAGGAAGTTACAGCTCACCTGCCCACAAACTTTGTAAAAGTATGAAAAAAATTTCAATGATTCTAACGATGAGTTTCCTGACTCTTTCAATTGGTGTATTTGCACAAATTAAGGTAGATGCGACCGGGAATGTGGCGCTAAAAGGCACCTACCTGAGTCCTTCTACTGGCATTACCTTTAATGGCACTGCGATTTTTTATCAAATTGGAAATGTTCCTCTCTCAATTAATTGGAGTAGTAATGTACCACAGATTTATCCTGGCGCAGGCAATGCGGGTTCTCTAGGTATATCCGCCTACCAATTCAATTCTATTTATGCTAAATATCATTACGCTGGCACTGTATTACTAACTTCAGATAGACGGTTAAAGGAAAATTTTCGCACAATCGACAAACCATTAGATAAGATTTTGCAGATGAGTGGGCAGAAATATGATTTCATCAGCCAAGGGACAGACACCATCAAAGACGAGAAGGAAAAACAAAGAAGGTTAAGACTTGAAAAGGACAGGCTCGGCTTCATTGCACAGGATCTTGAGAAAATAGTACCAGAAGCCGTTTTTTATGCTACAGACGAAGACCGTTATTACATCGACTATAACGCGGTAATACCGGTGATCGTTGAAGCTATGAAGGCACAACAGATTCAAATCGAAGGTTTAAAAACTGAACTTGCGGGTTGTTGCAAATCCAACCTTAAAAGCGCCTCTCTGGCAAGCGGTACAACGAATAATTTAGCTGAGAACATCGCTCAGTTAGATCAGAATATCCCAAACCCTTTTACCAGAGAGACCAAAATTGGGTGTACCATTCCGGAAAGCTCAACGGCTTCGGTTTTGTATATTTATAACATGAACGGAACCCAATTGCAGCAATACACCATAAACGACAAAGGCAAACAAACCGTAACCATTAACGGCAACAGCCTTGAACCGGGCATGTACCTTTACTCACTTGTTGTCGATGGCAAAGAAGTGGATACCAAGAGAATGATTTTGACGGAATAGTATGAAACTAAATACTTAAACTATGAAACTAATATTGGTTTTTGTTTTACTATTATTTGTATGTATGAGTGGGTCTACCCAATCGAAATTTGCACCAAATGGTGCAGAATGGTATTATTCTGACCCCGGTTTATTCAGTAGTAATCCACTTAATTCATACGAAAAATATATTACTAAAGGAGATACCGTTATTGAAGGTAAAATATGCAAAATTATTAGTCGTCAGAATTTCTCTGAGGTGATGTATGAAGAAAATAATAAAGTATATTATCGTTATAAAAATGATTTTAAATTGATTTATGATTTTGCTGTTAATATTGGTGATACAATTAAATTTGATTTTAAATCATTCTCGCCAAATTCGACTAAAATTGATACAACCTATCTTATAAATTGTGTTGTCAGTCAAATTGACACTGTATTGGTAAATAATAAGAAGCTTAGAAGTATCTCTACTTCAGTAATAAAAATTGACAGTTTAACCCATCTTGTATGGCCGACTTTGTATAACTATATGGAAAGAGTCGGCTATGAATATGATTTTATGTTTGTACTCTCAATTCCATCAATTGATGATATGCATAATTTAAGATGTTATAACGATGAAGATATAAGTTATAGCACCGATTGGTGGAAAGGTCAAAAAAAAGCCTGTGATTATTCGTTGTTATCCTCAATGCCTAGTAATTCAATCAACAGTAACATGCATATTTTTCCAAATCCAGCGACCAATGAAATCACAATTACTACTGAGAATCATGATAAATCAACACAGTATATTAGGCTACATGATAATACGGGAAAAATTGTCATGGAAACCATTTTAGATTCTCCTCTTAAAAAATTAGATGTTTCTAAATTTCCTAACGGTGTATACTATATTTCCATATATAGTAGTCATTTTGTTTTTGAAAATTTTAAAATTATTAAGTTATGAAACGAGCCTTTATACTAATAATATTGTTAACATTCAACTCCTTCCTGTTTGCACAGGATTTTGCCCTAAAGTTAAAGTTGCAATCAAATGAAAAAACGAAAAGCAATTTAATCAATAATCATGAGAAAATGAATAGCATAAATCAAAGGTACAAAAGCAGTGGACTTGAAGCATGCTATCCAAATGCAAAAACTCCTGAATTGTTACTCTACTATAACTTTAGAGGTAATGGGAAAAAGAACGAAGCAATTCAAGAATTAAACAATCTTGGTACATTTGAACCTGAAATAGTTGATGAAGAAAGAGTTTACCCTAATTCCTCATGTGAGAATCCCTTACCACCTGTAAATGATACCTGGATTATACAGCATTGGGCAAATAATTATGCACTTGAATTAATTGAAGCAAATTGTGCTTGGGATATTAGCAAGGGAAGCTCCAATATTTTTATTGGTATTGCAGATTCGGATTTTGAAATTACCCATGATGACTTGAAAAATCAAATTACCAGCATCGGAGGCCCTATATCTGCACATAATTCTCACGGAACTTGGGTGGCTGGCGTAGCATCTGCTGAAACAAATAATAATACAGGTGTGGCTGGAATCGGGTATAATTCAAAGATCGCTGCATATCGAATATACCACGAATCTGATGGCAGTGCATTTGCACCCAATATACGAAGTTCAATTTGGAGTTTATATCAGGCCGGTCGACCAATCATAAATGTAAGTTGGACTAGTACTGGACTAGATGCACTAGCTGCGCAAGAAATTACTCAAAATGGTACTGTATTGGTTCTTGCGGCAGGAAATATCCCAAACGCTACCAACCATAGTACTATTGCCAATATTCCGGGTGTGATAAACGTTAGTAGCGTGGACATGAATAATCAACATGGGCCAACCGGACATGCCCATAACCAATGGGTCGATATTTGTGCTCCCGGGGTAAATGTAACGACCACGTTTACCAATAATACCTATGGAGGAGGTTGGGGAACATCTATAGCTGCCCCATTAGTTTCCGGAACTATTGCTTTAATGCTAGAAGTTAATCCCTGTTTAACTCCATCTGAAATCGAACAATTAATTAAACAATCTACTGATCCGATCGCAGATGCAGCTAGCTTTAACGGACTCTTAGGTGCTGGAAGATTAAATGCATACAAAGCAGTTAAGGCAGCTGGTACCAGAACTTATACCAATACCATTCTTTCAGGGACTCAGAATCTATTCGCAGGTTTTGGTTTTAACCTTACAGGTGTTAGCATAGGAAGTAGTTCAAATATTAATCTAAATGCAAGAAAAGAAGTCATTATAAACACCTTTGAAGTTCCTTTAGGTAGTACATTTTCAATAAATATGATATCAAATGTTCAAACAAATTGCCAATAATCTATCATAGTTGAGTTAGCAAAGGGATTCCATCTTTCAAAAAAGAGATGGAATCCCCTTCAACGTAAACGGTAAAGGCAAGCAAACCGTAACCATTAGCGGCAACAGCCTTGAACCGGGCATGTACCTTTACTCACTTGTTGTCGATGGCAAAGAAGTGGATACGAAACGGATGATTTTAACGAAATAAAACACTAGAGAACTATGAAAAGAAAAAATTTAATAAATCTATTTTCTATTCTTTTGGTGATCGTTTTGTCAACTTCATATATGACAAAGCTACAAGCACAGGATA
>JBBQMW010000069.1:0-19943 GCA_038329265.1 Bacteroidales bacterium
CGACTCGTCCTTGATTTTTTCTTTGGTGTGTAACTTGCTCAAAAGCAAGTCTTCTTCCAATTCGTGATGCACATCGAGGTGCTTTTTGAGAAAAATAAATTTAGTACTATCTTTTTTTACTTCCTTAACTAACTTACGCATCTCCTCATGATGGTCAGTAAGAGCTCTTGTAATTGTTTTCATGTTTTTAAATTTTAATACGAATTTTTAAATTATCGGGTTTTGACTGAATCATTGAATTTGAACCTGTGGTATGACCTCTAACTATTTATTTTTTCGCATTCTGAAAATGAAATATACTATTACTACAAACACGAGTACAACTAAAAATACTCCTACTCCCATGCCTGCTTTGAAAATTCCTCCAACTACTTCACAACTTGAAAATGTTGCGAGTAGGAACATCGCTGAGGCAATGTTGAATGTTTGCTTTTTCATAAATTTCAAATTAATTTTAGGTAACACTGAATCATGATAGTTATAGAACCCTTCCTCAACTTTTGATTTTCCATTTTCAACAAAATCTTTTGCATCATCAGGAACACCTTCAACGCTATCTCTAACAGTCGTGTAACAAAAGTAAGCCTGAGAACATTCGAAACTATTACATGATTTTTGGAATAAGTTATATAATTCACGCTTTTAAAAGTGTGAATCATTTTTGTGGCGAAAGGTTGACTAAGAAACTCTTATTAAAATATTTCGTATGCTAGAACACTTGGAAAAAATGGAAAACCATGAAACACAAATTCTTTCCTGACCCAAACGTTCAAGTGGATAATTTACTTCGACAAAAACCCGACGAACGATTAAAAAAGAAGTCGACGAAATCATCAACTGTTCATACTGATGTTGATGCAATGAAACTACTTCATGAGTTGGAAGTGCATCAGACAGAGTTGGAAATGCAGAATATCCAATTACGACTTGCACTTGAAGCAGCTGCAACAGCTATTTCACTTTTCGACTTTGCTCCAGTTGGATATTTTGTCCTCAATTACGATGGTACCATCTGCATGCTTAACTTCAAAGGCGCAAACATGCTTGGCAAAGAACGTTTACATTTGATAAACAGCAATTTAAGAATGTTTATTACTAAGGAATCCTTGCCTATTTTTAATGACTTTTTAAAAATAATACGTGAAACCAATTCAAAACACACTTGTGAAATCAGATTGACCATCGACAAAAATCCATCCTGCTATGTTCAAATCGAAAGCAGCCTTTCAAAAGATAAAGAGAAATGCCTTTTAATAGTATTTGATATTACTGAGCGCAAACAAATAGAAAATAAACTACTCGAGAGTGAAGCCAAATTCAAAAATATATACGAAAATGATCCTATGGGTATGGCTTTGGTAGGAATTGACTTAAATTTTATAGATACAAATAGTACCTTTTGTAAAATGATGGGTTACACTGAGCAAGAGCTGAAATGCTTTACATTCAAAGATATTACGCATCCTGATTATATTGCCGATGACCTAGCTAATATGATTAAACTTATTGAGGGTAAAATTCCTCTCTATAAAACAGAAAAACGTTATATACGTAAAGACAAGCAAGTTATTTGGGGATCATTAACAGTAAGTGTTCAATATGCAGATGGAGGGAAAATTCGTTACCTCCTTGCTTTATTGGAAAACATTAACGATCGAAAGCTGGTGGAAGAGGAATTAAAAAAATCGCAACTTAAATACAGGATGGTTGCCGACAATACCTACGATTGGCAATCCTGGCGAGATGCGGACGGCAAGTATCTTTATCAATCTCCTTCCTGCAAACGAATTACAGGTTACAATCCTGAAGATCTCATTAATAATCCCGAAATACTTCTCAAACTTATTCATCCTGAAGAGATAGATGCATATTTACGACACACTCAAATTGCAGCAACTCTCATGGACCCGGCAACGATAGAATTTAGAATTATTACAGCTGATGGCCAAACAAAATGGATAGATCATGTTTGCCAGCCGGTGTTTGATGCCATCGGAAATTTTTTAGGAACACGCGGAAGTAACAGGGATATTACCGAGCATAAACGCATAGAGCAAGAACTAAGGGAGAGCGAGCAAAAATACCACAACATCTTTGAAGAATCTTTCGACGGCCTCTTTATAACATCCGCTCAAGGAAAAATTCTGGGAATGAATAAAAAAGGTATCTCGATGCTGGGTTACGAAAATGTTCAGGAAATAATAAACCTTGATTTAGTAAAAGACATTTATGCTAATCCATTGGATAATAAGTGGATAATTGAAATGGTCAATAATAAGGGCGCTGCTGAATTTGAGGTAGAAGTAAAGAAAAAATATGGTGAAAAAATGGTGACTCACTGCTCGTTAACCGCTGTAAAAGGTGAAACGGACGTGATTACTTCCTACAGGGGTATTATTCGTGATATCACTGACCACAAGAAAGTAGAAGAGGCTTTGCAGGAAAGCGAAGCCCATTTGCGCGAACTTAACACTACTAAAGATAAGTTTTTTTCTATCATTGCACATGATCTTAAAAGTCCATTCAATTCAATCATCGGTTTTAGCGATCTACTGGTAGATCAGGTTCAGGAAAAAGACTACGATGGGATTGAAAATTATGCAATGATTGTCCAAAAATCATCAAAACAAGCCATGTCTTTACTTTCGAATCTGATGGAATGGTCAAGTTTGCAAACAGGAAGAATGGAATTTACTCCTGAAAATATCGACATCATTGAGTTAATTAATGAAGTTATACAATTACTTAACTTTTCAGCACAGCAAAAATCAATCACTATTTCCTGTAAAAATAAAAATAAGATCAACATTTTTGCCGATAAAGCCATGATTAACACGGTATTGAGAAACCTAATCACGAATGCAATTAAGTTCACCAATACTGATGGGAATATTGTTGTTTCAACTGAGCAAAAGCACGACGAACTGATTATTTCTGTGCGTGATGATGGTATTGGAATAAACAAGGAGACCATTGAAAAGTTGTTCCGGATTGACCAAAAGCACTCAACAATTGGTACAAATAATGAAGTCGGAACCGGCCTGGGATTAATACTCTGCAAAGAATTTATTGAAAAACATAGCGGTAGAATCTGGGTCGAAAGCATAGAAGGAAAAGGAAGTAAGTTTTGTTTTACAATACCTAAATTTGGACGATTTATTGGTATTCATCCTAATTAGCAATTGCTACAACCTCAAAAAATCAGACATTTCCAATATTTCCCTCTCCCTTATCTATCATCCACATCGACTTCACTTAAAAGTTATTCTTTCCTCTAAATTCCTTAAACACTGATAACGAGGGCATTGTCAGAATTAGCGATATTACCAGCGAGACCCGTAACGAAAACGGGTTGATTTATCAGGAATTTGAATATGGGGCTGATATCGGTTCTGCGATTATTAAAGTCAAAAGATCGACCGGGCTATTATTTGTTGCACAAACATCTGAATCAAAAGTGGCAACGCCCCGACCTGTAACAGCATAGTACGCATTGAAACGAAGTCCTATGATTTCGATAATTTAGAAACCACCGGTTGCATCCTCACCACCCATTGCTCCGTTTTCTCATCAAACCAGCATTCGAATTCCTGCAACGGTTTGATGGCAGGTCCCTTTAGTGGTTTTCCACTTTCGGCCTCAAATCGGGAGCCATGACAACTGCACTGAAGTGAATTTTCATTGCCTTTTCCAATACGGCATCCGGCATGTGTACAAGTCGTTGAAAATGCCCGAATCAAATTTTCTGTCCGTATTAAATAGTAATTATCAAAATAGCTGATGCCTAAAGGAATTTCATTGCTATGCCTGAATTCCATACTACTTTCCCGTTCGGTTTGATAACTGCTTATCCGATACCAGATCCAGGCCGTAAAACCGAAGCTTAGAAAAGCTAATGAACGGATAAATATTTTTCGCGATATGTTTTTCTGTTTTTGCATCAATCGGTTTTCTTCGGGCATCCAAATCTACAACTTTTATAATTGAACCAACCCGATCAGTTTTGTTTTCAAAAACTGCGTTAGATCAGTTTTTTTTATGCACGAAGTCATAAAGTTTGCTGAGAACATTCAATATTGCATATCTAATTGATTTTCTGATATTTAATTAATCATCTACAACTATCTATATATTTAGAGTAAAACTCATTTGCTTAACTCATTGAATCCAGTACTTTTGCCCGAACTTGTTATAAAAATCAAACAACTTTAATTTCGAACACCAAATAAAACTCTAAATATCAGCAAAATGCATACGAGGAGGAAATTTATAAAAATTAGTTCACTTGGATTGGGTGCAACCGCCCTAACCGGAGGAATGGCAAAATGGGCGTTTGGAGCCTCGGGTCCAAAATCACTTTCGACTGGCTCAAAATCTACCACTGTGTTTCGGATGGTTCCAACCTACTGTGAAGTTTGCTTTTGGAAATGCGCCGCATGGTCGTACGTTTCAGAAGAAGGACAGATTCAGAAGATTATCGGTAATAATGATGACCCGCAGTGCAATGGTCGTCTTTGTCCACGAGGCACCGGTGGTGTTGGTATGTTTACTGATCCTGACCGCCTGAAAACACCTTTGATGCGTGTGACCCAAAATGGAGAACAAACCTACCGTGAAGCGAGTTGGGATGAAGCGCTTGACTTCATTGCCAAAAAGATGAAGGAAATTGCTGAAAAGAATGGACCGGAAAGTATGGCCTTATTCAATCATGGTAGTTCTGGCAGATATTTCACTCAATTGCTCAACGCTTTCGGTTCAACCAATATTACTGCACCATCGTTTGCCCAATGCCGCGGTCCGCGCGACACAGGTTTCGAACTCACTTTCGGAGAATCGGTAAGCAGTCCTGAAGTTACCGACATCCGTGATACACGCTGCCTGGTTCTGATTGGATCTCATATCGGAGAAAATATGCACAATGGTCAGGTACAGGAAATGTCGGAAGCAATTGACAAAGGTGCAACCATAATCACCGTCGATCCGCGATTGTCAACAGCCGCAAGTAAATCGAAATACTGGTTGCCCATAAAACCGTCAACCGACATGGCTCTTTTATTGTCATGGATTCACGTACTGATTTATGATGACCTTTACAATAAGGAATATATAGCCCAATATGCTGAAGGACTCGATGAATTGAAAGAACATGTACGGAGTTTTACTCCTGAATGGGCTTATGGTATAACCACAATTAAACCCGAATTGATCCGCAATACAGCCCGCGAAATGGCAAATGCTGCACCGGCAACCATTATCCATCCCGGACGTCACACAACCTGGTATGGCGATGATGTTCAGCGCTCGCGGGCAATTGCCATATTGAACGCATTACTAGGTTCATGGGGAAACCGGGGCGGTATATTCCTGAAAGAAGGAATTAAAGTTCCTGAATTTCCGCGCCCTGAATATCCAAAACCAAAATGGTCGTGGCAGGACACTCTTAACGGAAGATATCCGCTAGCCAAAGAATCAATTACCAACACCATTATTGAAGCTTCAATTCCGTCAGAAAATAATGAACATCAAATAAAAGGATGGATTGTATCAGGCTCTAACCTAGTGGTTGCAATACCGATGAAAGAGCAATTGATGAAAGCCATGCAGTCGCTCGAATTACTCGTTGTTGTTGACACCATGCCGATGGAAATTACCGGTTTTGCCGATGTGGTTTTGCCCGAATGCACCTACCTGGAACGATACGACGATTTGCGTGCAACAGCGCACCGTGAGCCTACCTTAGCTTTGCGTATGCCTGCCGTTGAACCGATGTACCAGACAAAACCAGCCTGGTGGATTGCCAAACAAATCGGCGAACGTTTAGGTCTGGGCGCTTATTTCAACTTTACCGATTTCAAGGAAGTACTTGATTGGCAGCTGAAACAATTAGGCTTATCGCTCGAAGAAATGGAACGAATCGGAGTTAAAAAGTATGAACGTAAAACTTCTGCATATATCCTACCCGATTCTGGTCATAAATTCAAAACTGCTTCAGGAAAAATACAATTGAGCTCTAAGGAATTAGCAGAATTTGGATTTGACGCGATGCCGCTATATACACCTCATCCTCAACCCGAAGAAGGTTTTTATCGGCTTATTTACGGACGCGCACCTATGCACACCTTCAGTCGCACTGCCAATAACCGCAACCTGGTAGCGCTGATGCCCGAAAATGCAGTATGGGTAAATCCACAGGTTGCCGAATTATGGGGACTGAAAAAAGACCAGTATGTTTGGTTAAAGAACCAGGATGGGGTAGTTTCCAATTTCTCAGTTAAAGTGCGGGTAACAGAACGCATCCGCTGGGATTCGGTGTATATAGTTCATGGATTTGGGCACCACCACAAACCACTAACTTACGCGTTTGGACGAGGAGTAAACGATACTGAATTAATAACCAATGTGATGACTGATCCGATAATGGGAGGAACCGGAATGCGCGGAAACTTTGTCACCTTTCTGAAAAACGAACCTAAAAAGGAGGCTAAACTATGAGATATGCAATGGCTATTGATACCCGGAAATGTGTTGGCTGCAGTGATTGTGTGGTAGCCTGCCAGACCGAAAACAATGTACCGGTAGGTTTCTGCCGCGATTGGGTGGTTGAAGTTGTTGACGGAACTTATCCGAATGTAAGCATCGAACTTCGCACCGAACGTTGCAATCATTGCGATAATTCGCCATGCGTGCGCTGCTGCCCAACCGGAGCAAGTCATTTCGAAGATGGTGGTATCGTATTGGTTGAACATGATAAATGCATCGGCTGCGGAGCCTGCATTCAGTCTTGCCCTTATGATGCCCGTTATTCGCATCCTGACGGATATGTCGATAAGTGTACATTTTGCATTCACCGGGTTCGAGAAGGGAAAAACCCCGCCTGTGTGAGCGTGTGTCCAACCAGCTGTATGCACTTTGGCGATCTTGACGATCCAAATTCTGAAATAGTAAATATGCTGAAGAACCGGAAATTCAAATCTCTGGCTCCTGAAGCAGGAACCAAACCACAGATATTTTACCTCGTTTAAACCGCGAAAACTATAAATATGAAAGAAGAATTATTCGCAAGCGGACGTAACATTCCAAACATTGATCCATATCTAAATATCTGGCACTGGCAAATTCCGGGGTATCTTTTCCTGGGTGGTTTGGCAGCAGGAATCCTCTTTTTTGCCAGTTTTTTCACCATCATTGGCAAGGAAAACAAGATGGAAGCCACAGTAAAAAAAGCGCCGATGATCGTGCCTTTTGCCTTGATACTCGGTCTTTTATTCTTGTTTCTCGACCTGAAACACAAACTTTATTTCTGGCAACTTTATACCACAGTAAGATACGAATCGCCCATGAGTTGGGGAGCCTGGGTGCTGATGGCTATTACGCCGCTATCCATCCTTTGGGCTGCCAGCTATATTCGCGAACTTTTTCCGAAATGGGACTGGAAATACAATATCCTGAAAAGTATTGAAAAATGGCTGATTGCCAACCGGATTTTAATGGCATGGCCGTTGGCGTTTCTTTCGGTAATTCTTGGAATTTATACCGGAATTCTGTTGTCAGCATTCAACGCTCGCCCATTGTGGAATACTTCGATTTTGGGGCCATTATTTTTGGTCTCCGGAATGTCAACCGGAGCGGCTGTCATCATGCTGATGAGTAAAGACCATAAAGAGCGAAAAATAATCGGGCGGATTGATATTCTGCTTATTGTCGTTGAACTGTTCTTTATCATCCATTTATTCATGGGCTTTCTGGCCGGATCGGAAGTACAAATTAATGCCGCGAATTTATTCTTGGGTGGTAAATTTACAGCTCCATTTTTCGCTTTCGTTGTGATACTCGGACTTGTTTTCCCGGCAGTTCTTGAAATTCTGGAACTGAAAGGATTTAAAGTACCTATTTATATTCCGGCTATATTAATACTTTTAGGAGGCCTGATTTTCAGGTTCCTGATGGTTGAAGCCGGACAAATTACGAGATACCTTTATTGATACGAGTTGCGAGTTCCGGGTTGCGAGTTAGAAAACCCTGAAACTTGCAACGCAAAACACGCAACAATTAAAATTCAAAACATGAAGAAGATAAAAAATGACGGATCGTTCTACGTCAATCCATATCTGGGTGGTGTGATGCTGGGAACAGTTCTCTTACTTTCGTTTTACATTTCGGGGCGTGGACTTGGTGCCAGTGGTGCGGTAAAAAATACCGTAGCCGCAACAGTAAATATTGTCGCCCCTCAGCACGTTGAAAAATCGGCCTACTATTGTCAGTTTGCAGGTGGCGACAAAGAACCAATGAGCAACTGGCTTATTTATGAAGTCATTGGAGTTTTGGCCGGAGCTTTTATTTCCGGAATTATTTTTAACCGCCTGAAATTTAAGGTAGAACATTCGCCAAAAATCACCTCGCGTCGCCGACTGATTTTTGCTTTAGGTGGCGGAGTATTGTTTGGATTTGGAACTCAGCTCGCCCGGGGTTGCACCAGTGGCGCGGCTTTGAGTGGCATGGCAGTTTTATCATTTGGAGGGTACATTACAATGATCGCCATTTTCGGAACCGCTTTTGTTGCGGCATGGGTACTTCGCAAAAATTGGATTTAAACATTTTAAGTTTGAAATTATGATCGGACCAATCATTTCATCAGGAATAATATCCCCGGCATGGGACAATATATTTGCCGTATTGTTAGGTATGGGTTTTGGGTTTGCACTGGAATCATCTGGATTTTCCTCGTCACGCAAAATTATAGGTACCTTTTTCGGATACGATTTTGTGGTGGTAAAAGTGTTCTTCACCGCTGCAATTGTCGCTTCAATAGGTTTGCTGTACCTTAGTTACTTCGGACTGGTTGACTTTTCACAACTCTATATTCAGCCAACCTTTCTGACTTCGGCCATCGTTGGAGGAATAATTATGGGAATTGGTTTTGCAATGGGTGGTTTTTGTCCAGGAACCAGTTTGGCCGCCATAGGGGTCGGACGAATAGATGGGCTCGTTTTTTTCGGAGGAATGTTTATGGGCGTATTCCTGTTTTCAGAATCATTTTCGTTATTCGAGAATATATTTTACAGCGGTTCTCAAGGAGCAAAAATGATCAATGAAGCCTTTGGAATATCGCCAGAACTGTTTACGTTTTTTCTCGTTATAGCCGCCGTGGGGATGTTTTTCGGCGCAGCATGGGTTCAGAAGAAAGTAAAGAAAGTTGAATATTAAGCATCTGAAAATTATGGAAAGAAAATATACTATACTTGCCGTTCTGCTGATTATTCTGGCTTTGGGCTTGGTCATCCTACCAAAAAAGAAGGAACAAAATGAAATTGACCCCAAGGCACTTCTTTCGTCAGTTGTAGAGAAATCTCGTTATTTATCGGTCGATTTGGTTACTCACCGAATCATCGAAAATGACCCAACCTTGTTGCTCATCGACTTGCGACCAGCTGATCAATTTAAGCTATTTGCACTACCTGGAGCAGTCAATATTCTACCTGATTCACTGCTGGCCGCAACGACACTTGAACTTATGAACCAGCCCGGGAAAGACAAGGTTTTGTTAGC
The DNA here is from genome assembly GCA_038329265.1 of Bacteroidales bacterium. Lineage (GTDB taxonomy): Bacteria > Bacteroidota > Bacteroidia > Bacteroidales > Prolixibacteraceae > Aquipluma. The sequence goes on from JBBQMW010000069.1 coordinate 9,547, forward strand.
CAATTCGGATTTAATTTCAGAAAAAGCGTGGCTAATTGCCACACGGAGTTCAGTAACCCGAATTTATGTCATGAAAGGCGGAATGAATGAATGGTTCAATACGATCATCAAGGAAAAACCAATAAACAGTGCGGCATCTTCTTCAGATTTTGATCTGGTAAGCTTTAGAAATGCAGCTCGACAATTTTTTGTAGGTGCAAGCGAAACAGCTAACACACCAGAAAAATCGAAAGTTAAAGAAAAAGTACAGGTTATCCGCAAAGCGCCCGAAGCATCATCAGGTGGCGGATGCTAGAGAAAAATAAAATACAATCAATTGGTTTACAGCAGTAATTAAAGAAAATATTCAAAATATACGAAACATGAACCGTTTCCTGAAAAAAAATAAACTTTGGCTTAGCTTTCTTGTATTAGGAATTGCCATTGTACTACTGGCTTTTATATTCAGACCAGAATCAATTCACTATCAGATTAGTACAGACGAATCGGTAAAGCTGGTGAATGACCAGTCGACTCAGGTAGATATAAAAGACATTGAGGGAAAACAAATTATTGATATCCGGTCAGCTGAATTGTTTGCGCAAGGTCATACAGAGAATGCAATCAATATCCCAATTAGAAAATTGCTCGACGATGAATCTATTAAATTCTTCGATCAGCTTTTGGAAGACGGCAAAGAAGTTGTTTTGTATGGCAGTAATGAACTTGAAGCTTTGTCGCCCAGTCTTTTACTTCAACAATTAGGGTATAAAAATGTAAATTTTTTAAAGGGTAGAATAACTGAAACAGGAGAATTTAAAGCTCCGGAACTTGCCTCAACCGAAGTATCTGTTATTGATACATCGGCCATGCGCGTAAAGACAGAAATCAAAAAGGCTGCTGAAATTACCCCGATTAAAAAGAAACCAGAAGGAGTTATTCCTGTACGACAGGAAGTAACTTCAGGCGGCGGTTGCTGAGAAAATCAAAAATAAAAGTAGGTATCCGGTGGATGCTAATATGCCAGGAGCCATTCGACCAGAGTGGCTCTTTTTTTGTGTTTTTTTTTGCTGAAATTGAAGCCACTAATCACAAATATTGCAAGAAACATAATTCATGCGAAATAAAAGTCTATATTAAGCTCTAAATATGAGCAAGTTATAGCACTACTATTGCATATTTCAACACTGCTTAATAAATATACAATTCGTTTAATCATCTGTATATAAACATCTTAAACTAAATATCAAAATTAACTGTATATATTTTCAACATTTAATTATATCTACTTTTTACACAAAACAATTTTAAATACTTGATTTTCATGTAGTTAATAAGCTATATATTTCATGGCATTGGATTTGAAAAGGCTGTATCCCGATTGTAGGATTATTTGTAAAACCTATTTATCTGATGAATACAAAAACCAATTTAAATAACTATATCATGAAAACCTTTTCATTCTTCATTATCGGTTTGTCACTTTTATTCTTTTGCGATAAAGGACTGTGCAATTCAAACGCCGACGGCCAAACGGGTAGCCCCAGCAATTCCTCAGCCGTAAATACATTAAACGTACTGAGTTCACCGGAACTTAACAACCTCGCCACCAACTGGGCTGTCGAATTTGGCAAGGCAAATCCAAATCTGAAAGTCACTATCAAAGACCTGACAAAAAATCAAGCAATAGAAAGTAACACTCTAAGCTTCATTTCTGATCTGAATCAGGAATTAATTGATGACGAAACAAAGTGGAAGATGGTCATTGGCCGCGACGCTGTTGTTCCCATCATTAATGCAAAAAATCCATTACTGAATGAAATCTATCGTCTGGGAATTTCAACCGAAAAACTGGCTCAACTTTTAGTCAATCCGGAAAAACAGAACTGGAAATCACTGGTATCAAGCGATCAAAATTCGCCCATTCATTATTACATTGTTGATAATCCTGCAATAAAAACAGCTGTCCACAATTTTGCAAAAATGAATTCGAATGTGAACAGTACAGTTTTAGTGGCAACAGCAGAAGAACTCCTATCCACCATTCAAAAAGATATTTATGCCATCGGTTTTTGTAAATTGACTGATGTTCGTGACTCCAAAACCAAAGATTTTCTGGCTAACATCAAGCTTCTTCCTATTGACAAAAACAAAAATGGCCGACTGGACAGCTTCGAAAATATTTACACCAATATCGATGCGTTTACTCGTGGCGTTTGGATTGGAAAACATCCAAAAGCTTTATGTGGAAATATTTACGCCATAGCTGCCGCAAAACCGAAGGATAAAAATACACTGAATTTCTTAAGCTGGATCAATACAGACGGACAAAAATACCTGAAATCGAATGGATACAGTGATCTCGCCAGTATTGAAAAAAAGGCAAATCTTAATTTATTGGCAAATCCTGAAATGTTGGTTGATCAGCCAGAAAAACCATTGATGTCGCACACCTGGCTAATAGTTATTGTTGCTTTTTCGGCAGCGGTCATCATTTTAACAGGCGCCATGAGGTATGCAAAAAACAAGAAATCAAATGAAATGGACGAGGAAATTGAAATAACACCAGTCTTCAATGAAAATTCGATACTCGCGCCCAAAGGTATCTATTTCGACAAATCTCACACATGGGCATTCATGCAACAAGACGGAAATGTAAAAATTGGTCTGGATGATTTTCTGCAACACGTTACCGGTTCAATCACCCGAATAAAAATGAAAGAACCAGGCGAAAAGGTCAGAAAAGGCGAAAAAATCCTTACAATCGTTCAAAATGGTAAACAGCTGAACATCTCCTCTCCTATTTCAGGAATAATCAGAGAGCAAAATCAAACACTGGCCTCCAATTCATTCCTATTAAATTCTGCTCCATATTCCGAAGGTTGGGTGTATCTCATCGAACCAAAGAATTGGTTGCGTGAGATTCAGTTCCTGTTTATGGCCGAGAAATATAAAGAATGGCTTCAGGATGAATTCATCCGGCTTAAAGACTTTTTTGCGGCGTCAATACGGTCAAATACCAATGTTTATGCCCATGTTATTCTTCAGGATGGAGGCGAACTCACCGACAATGTACTGGCCGATCTTGGTCCTGAAGTTTGGGAAGATTTTCAATGCAACTTCATCGACACTTCAAAATAAGTTAAACCAAATATTTCTATTAAAACCTTAAAAACCTGAACAATGAGTATTGATAGACGTAATTTTTTCAAAACTTTAGGAGTAGCTGGAATCGCTATTGCCGGAATCCAAAGTACAAGAGCCTCCTCTTCGGATGAAAATAAAATTGAATTTCGGGGAATATTATACGACGCCAGTCGCTGTGTAGGCTGTCAGGAATGCGAAAAAGCCTGCGCAAAAGCACACGATCTCCCCGAACCGCAAGATGAAGTAAAAGTAGGTGTAGTGCGCAAAACAAGCGAATTACAACGTTGCGCTGTAAATTTGTACAATACATCGAAAGGTGAAGTTTTTATACGCAACCAGTGTATGCATTGCAACGAACCCGCCTGTGCTGCAGCTTGCCTTACTCAGGCCATGTATAAAACGAAAGAAGGTCCGGTTATTTGGCGGGGCGACAAATGTATGGGTTGCAGGTATTGTATGGTTTCCTGCCCGTTTGATGTTCCAAAATTTGAATACCTCAGCGCCAATCCGAAAATTCAGAAATGCGACATGTGTTACGACCGGATCATGAAAGGCGAAATCCCATCTTGTGTGGAAGCCTGCCCTGGAGAGGCCATAGTAGTTGGAACGCGCAGGGAATTAATAGCGGAAGCACGCAAAAGAATTGCTGAAAATCCGGGAGTTTATATCGACCAGATTTATGGCGAAAATGTAGCTGGCGGAACAGGCTATTTGTACCTGTCTCCTGCACCGTTCAACGAAGTCGGATTTAATCCGAAAATTCAGAATTCATCTTACCCAGCCTTGTCGAAAGGATTTTTGTACAGCGTTCCTGCCGTTTTTGTCCTCTTGCCGACACTTTTATTAGGAATTCATGAAGCAACTAAAAATAACCAATCTAAAGACGAAGAAAATGACTAGTCCTGCCTATCCAATTGCAAAAGATAATGATGGACGTTCCATCTGGCGATTTATAATCAGCGAATTAGGTCCGAAAGGAAAATGGCTAACCCCATTCAACATCATCTCGATCCCGATTATTCTTTTAGGCTTGGGTTTAATTGTTTACCGGTTTGTGAATGGAATTGGCTCTGTGACCAACCTGACTCAGGAAACCCCATGGGGATTATGGATTGGTTTTGATGTCGTTACCGGCGTGGCTTTTGCCGGTGGCGCCTATGTACTTACCTTTATGGTTTATATCCTGAAAATGAACAAGTACCATTCCATTGTCAGGATAACAGTACTGAATGGGTTTCTGGCATACGTATTTTATGCCGGAGCGCTGCTTCTTGATCTCGGCCGTCCGTGGAACGTAATCAATCCGATAATTGGCAACAGTTTTGGAACAAGTTCTGTATTATTTCTGGTTGCCTGGCATTTTATGCTTTATATGCTGGCCGAACTGATTGAATTCTCTCCTGCCATTGCCGAATGGCTTGGAGCACAGCGCGCACGAAAAATACTTTCAGGAATGACCATTGCCGCCGTTATTTTCGGAATCACTTTATCAACTCTGCACCAATCCGGGTTGGGTGCTCTTTACTTAATGGCCAAAGACAAAATTCATCCTCTTTGGTATTCGGAATTTATACCGGTGCTGTTTTTGGTATCCAGTATTTTTGCCGGTCTTTCAATGGTTATTTTCGAAGGCTCGATCAGCCACAAAGTATTTGCAGCCCAGATTAGTGAAAAAGATCATAAAGCAGAAAAAGGGATCCTCCACGGACTTTCAAAAATTTGTGCAGGTGCCATGTTTGCCTATTTTTTCCTTCAGTTACTCGTGTTTATTCATGGTAAACACTGGAATTTATTGAATACCCCCATGGGATACTGGTATTTGCTTGAAATGATTGGATTTGTGCTTGTTCCGATGATGCTGTTTTATTACAGCTACCGTACCAATAACATTTTCATGATTAGGCTCGCAGCCATATTAACCATGCTTGGAATTATCCTGAACCGGCTGAATGTTACTGTTATCGGGTTCCGATGGGACGCCCCGGTGCATTACATTCCTTCATGGATGGAAATTGTAGTCACACTCGCGGTTATTTTTACTGAAATATGGATTTTCAGATGGGTAGTCAACCGCATGCCGGTATTGAGAGAATCTCCGGAATGGGCAAATGATCGTAAATAAATATTTTCCCTGCGACCGGCTCAAAAACCGTAGCCAAATATCGCAGCGAATTGAAAATCAATTATAAACAGCTGTGATATGCAGCATAAAAAATAAAACTATGGACGGATTTACTTACAACAACATTTTCGAAACAAAAGGAAGCGAATACCTGGCAATTCTAGCATTTTTTGCCATCCTGATTCCTTTCTGGCTTATTCTGAACAGGCAGATTAAAACAAAGAAACAAGGTCACAAATCTGCCGGGATCCTTAATCTTAACGCTCTAAACATTCCTCAGGGTCTGTTTTTTAGCAAATTTCATATCTGGTCGCATTTAGGAGTATCAGGAATTGCCCGAATTGGCCTCGACGATCTGCTGCTTCACCTGATTGGTGAGGTTAGCTTTGATCAGATAAAAAGTCCGGGCGACAAGATCAAAAAGGGTGACTTACTGGCCAAGATTGAGCACAAAGGAAAAACACTTAAACTGTACTCCCCTATTTCAGGCGAGATTATGAAAGCAAATCCTGTTTTGAAAAGCAATCCGGAATTGCTAAACGAAGATCCGTATGTAAAAGGCTGGATGTATAAAATCAAGCCAATTAGCTGGACTTCTGACACTTATTCCTATTATCTGGCCGAAGAAGCTACACTTTTCGCCAGACAAGAATTGGATAAATTTAAAGAGTTCATTTCTGCCTCAATTGGAAAATATTCGCCACAACCATCGATGCTCATTTTACAAGATGGAGGTGAACTGATTGACCAGCCGCTTTCTGAACTTCCGCTAGAAGCCTGGCAAGATTTTCAGGAATATTTTTTGGGCAAAAAAACATTGTTCCGAAATAAAGGCTGTCTGCGAAATCAGGAAAAGCAAGAGGAAAACTTGTTTTAGAAGAGAATTAAAGAATTTCGGATCATCCCTCAAATATCATTTGATCCGATTAAACAGCCAGAGCGATGTGCAATACACCTCGCTTTTGCTGTTTAATAATAACTCAAGAGCACGGAATGTAATTTTCAACAGTAATTCACAAACAAAACCGGATAGTTGAAGCTGTTTTAAAATTTTGCAACTAACTTAGCATTTACTAACTAAATATGCCAAAACCATGATTTGGTTCAAAAAACTAAAAGAAAAAAATAGCATTGGCAACCCAATATTTAACGGCTATGTCAAATTCAGATCGTCGATATATGGCCGGGTGGTTTTAATCATCACCATTTCATCGTTTTTTCTATTCTTATCATTTGGTGTCATTTTCCGGTCGGTAAATGAAGAATACATGAAATCGGTGATCAGCGAAAACGGAAATAATATCGGATTCCTGGTCGAAAGTGCTCTGTATAAATCTATGCTCGAAAACGACCGAACCTCGCTACAAAGCACACTCGATCAAATCAATAGCATGTCTGGAATCGATGATGTAAACATGTACGACAACCAGAATAACCTGGTTTATACCTCCATTTCAAAAGAGCCAAATAATCATGTCGATCCGGATTGTATAAGCTGCCACAAAGATTTCGACACCATGTTTTCGACCAAAGAAAAGTCGCACCGGATTATTGACATAGACAGTGAATGTGTCATGAATCCCGGCAATAACAGCAGCCGTCACCTGATGATTAAATCACCAATTCTGAACAACAAAACCTGCTCAACCAGCGAGTGTCACGCCCACAGCCCCAAAGAAGAAGTTTTGGGATCGCTTATTATTCAAATGCCTTTGGAAGGTTTGGATACCGCCCTCGAAAAATCGACAACCGATTATTTTTTGCTTGCTTCGCTCATGACATTTGTGCTCATCTTGTTTTTAATATTCTTCACCAACAAGAAGATCAAGAAACCACTGAACGAGATTATTAAGGCCAGTGAAGCCGTGGCCAAAGGCGATAAAAGTACCCGGTTGGTCATAAAACCTCACCAGCTTTCGGATATGCGGATGGTTTCTTATGCTTTCAACGAAATGCTCGATAATTTGCAAACGGCAACCAACGAACTTCAAAACTGGTCGCAACAACTTGAGTATAAAGTTCAGAAGAAATCGGAAGAACTTGGGCAGGCACAAAATGAACTCATCAACATCGAACGAATTGCTTCGTTGGGTAAATTATCATTGTCGGTGGCACACGAGATTAATAACCCGCTTTCAGGAATATTGATTTACACCAAGTTGATTTACAAACAACTAAACAATCAGGATTTAGATCCGGCGAAAAAAGAGCCGATGCTGAAGCATTTGAAGCTGATTGAGAATGAAACGAAACGTTGCGGAGATATTGTAAAAGGGTTGCTTGATTTTTCGAGAAAAGACCAGAATGGATTTGTACCAAGACATCTTCACGAAATATTGGTAGAGACTTTTGAGTTGATGTCGCACCCGATGAAAGTGGCCAATATCGACTTTTTATCCGATTTTATGGCTAAATCCGATCTGATTTATTGTAGTCCCAACCAAATTAAGCAGGTTTGTGTAGCCATATTGGTCAATGCTTCCGAAGCTGTTTCGGAGAACGGAGAAGTGCTGTTCAGAACACTGAATCCGGATGAAGAGCACATCAGCATTGAAATAACCGACAATGGCGTAGGAATTTCGCCGGAAGACATTCCTCATATTTTTGAACCATTCTTTTCGACCAAGGAAAATGCCAGCGGGATTGGCCTCGGTTTAGCCATTGTTCACGGCATTGTGCAAAGTCACAAAGGAAAAACAGGCGTAAAATCGGAACGAGGAAAAGCAACCACCATTTCAATAAGCTTACCATTGCTAAAAACCTAATGAACTGAAAATATGGCAAAGAAAATCTCCATTTTAATTGTTGACGATGAAGAATCGGTACGGGATTCATTGTACAACTGGTTTATTGAAGACGGCTACCGAGTTGAGTGCTCCGAGAATGCGACAAAAGCACTGTCGATGCTCGAATCAGACAGTTTTGATATTGTACTGGCCGACATCAAAATGCCTGGCATGGACGGTTTGGAAATGCTGAAACGAATTAAATCCCTGCGGAAAGATTCCATCGTCATCATCATGACTGCATTTGCAACTGTTGATACAGCTGTACAGGCGCTGAAAGATGGCGCTTTTGACTATGTAACCAAACCTTTCGATCCGGATGACCTTTCACACCTGATCCGCAACGCATCCAAACAAATTTCTTTGCTCGAAGAAAATGAAATTTTGAAAGAAAAAATGGTGTCGCTCGAAAACGTTGAAGATCTTATTGGAACCAGTGAAGCCATGCAACAAGTACTTCGCGAAATAGAAAGTGTAGCACAATCAAACGCTTCGGTGATTATTACGGGCGAAAGCGGAACAGGCAAAGAACTGGTTGCAAGGGCGATACATGCCAATTCACCACGAAAATTTTTCCCATTGGTGAGTGTACATTGTGGTGCGTTGAGCGAAAGTTTATTGGAAAGTGAGTTGTTCGGGCACGAAAAAGGAGCATTTACCGGAGCTGTTTACAATCGCAAAGGCCGTTTCGAAATGGCCGACAGTGGCACTATTTTTCTGGACGAAATTGCTACCATTTCCGCCAAAATGCAGGTTGAACTGTTGCGTGTGCTCGAATCCAAAAGTTTCGTCAGGGTTGGCGGCAACAAGGAAATCACATCCGATTTCCGGGTTATTTGTGCTACCAACCGCGACCTGAAAACAATGGTTGAAAAAGGACTTTTTCGTGAGGATCTTTTTTACCGATTGAACGTGGTAAATATTAATGTTCCGCCCCTGCGCGAACGAATTGAAGATATTCCGCAATTGGTTGAGTATTTTATCAAAAAGTACTGCATCAGCATGAACAAGCCTGCCATGACGATTGAAACGGCAGCTCTGAAACGATTGGAAGAATTTCCTTTCCCCGGAAATATCCGCGAGCTTGAAAATATGATTGAGCGGGCAATAGTGGTCGGAAACGGAAAAAAGATCAGCCTCAAAGACCTTCCGTTAGGAAAAACTGTGGTAAACACCACCGTTGAAAGTTTGGACGATCTGGAAAAAAATCACATTTTTCAAATACTGGCCAAATACAACTGGAACATATCTGTTTCGGCCAAAGCCCTGAAAGTTGACCGGGTAACACTCTACAACAAGATTAAAAAATACGATTTGAAACCGGCGAAATAATCAGTATCTGATATCGGTTCAATTAAACTGATTGTGAATGAATCTGGAAAACATCACGTTAATTTCATTTGGGTATTTCGAGAAAGGACTTCTTGAAATAATCTGTGACGACGTGGAACGTGAGTTTTCTGTTCCGGTGAAAATCCGTGAAGGTTACATGGCTTTGAGTGTTTATTATGATGCCTCGCGTAAGCAATATAACGGGAATGGACTCCTGCAGGAAATTGAATCCAGGTTTGCCACCGAAACCACCAAAACGCTCGGACTTTTTAATGTTGATCTTTTTATCCCCATTTTAACCTATATTTTCGGACAGGCTTTTTTAAACGGGAATAGCGGTATTGCCTCTATTTACCGGTTGAGCAATGAGCGTTATGGTTTAAAGAAGGATCAAACCGTTTTTATCGACCGTATTCGTAAAGAAGTGATCCATGAACTTGGACACACCTTTGGCCTCATCCATTGCACCAACCCCACTTGTGTAATGCGGTCGAGCACCTATGTGGAAGATATTGACCAGAAAGAACATATGCTTTGCACCAAATGCAAAGGAATGTTGGCAACAAAACCGCAAAATGAAGGTTTAAATTAAGTTCACCTGTTTGCATCCTTTTTTACATACTGGACTTCTGTTGCTGCCGCAATTCTTAAAACATCATTTTCTGCATATCTGATTTTCAGCGTTCTTTCAAAATCATCGCATAATTGATTAACGATGTCTTGTGTTTCCTGAATGAAAAACTCTGTCAGATCTTTGTTCCGTCGAATAAACTTGCGGTATAGCTTCGCAAAATCGTCGTAAATTTCTTCTGAATCAAAGGCTAAACCTTCATCCTGCATTTTTGCAATGATCCGTTTGCCGGAATCATCACCTTTTACATAGTCAAAGAATAGATCAATCTTAGCCTCAAAGTCTTTTATCAGTTCTTCAATGGCTTCTTCTTCCTGATTCCGCTTTTCTATTACCTTGAGAATATCGTATTTGAATTTCTTTTCACCTGATCCGTTTGAGCCGCCTTTGACTTCACGTT
>JBBQMW010000070.1:0-19641 GCA_038329265.1 Bacteroidales bacterium
TGTGCCGTAGGTCTTTTGAAGAACATTTTTGAATACATCTTCCAGCACGCTCATCATGGTTGCGCGGTCGATATTTTTAAGTTCCTTAAATTCAGCAAAGGTGTCGATAAGATTAAGAGTCTCCATCTCGTCCCGGTTTTAGAATTTTAATATTTGTTTTGCTTCTTTAATTTCTGAAAATCCAATTGAATGAACCCGTGTAACAAGTTCTTTCTTTTTCGAACCTTCTGATTTTTCTTTGGTGGTCACTTCCAGATCAATTCCCTGATCGTCGGCATTTTTCAGCAAACCATTCATTTTCTGACCATTGGTCATCAATACATCAATTTCGACGCCAATATTTTTCTTATACTGACGGAGCAGGCTAAAAGGTTCACTGAGTCCGGCCGAAAACACTGATAATTCAAAATCTTCAGTTTCCCGATCGAGTTTTTCTTCCACAAACCTGCTAATTTCAACAATCTGGTTAATCGAAATACCCGTATCGCTATCGACCATAATATGAATCACATTACTCGATGAAACAGTTACTTCAACCAGAAACTGGTCTTCAGTAAGTTTGTCATTTACAAGTTCTGCTATTAACGCTTTGTCGATCATATTTTTGTAATAAAATAGGGGACTTTCGATCCCCTACCTCTGGTTTTCCCAAATTGTCGGCACAAAAATAGTAATTTTAATTAAATTGTCAAAATCAATTAATTAAGGATTCAAGAAATCATCTAAAAATCAAAATTAGCAGAATCATAAATTTAGGCTTCAAAACAAAAACTTTCTAATTTTTGTTAAGTTTGTCATAACAAACAACGTATAATTCCTTGAAAACAAATAAGAAAAAAATAATTAACGATCCGGTTTTTGGTTTTATCAACATACGCTCCGAACTCGTCTTTGATCTGATTGAGCATCCTTATTTTCAGCGATTACGCCGTATTAAGCAGTTGGGCTTGTCATGTCTGGTTTTTCCGGGGGCCAACCATACCCGTTTCGAACATGCCTTGGGTGCGGTTCATTTGATGCGTTCGGCTATTGCAATCCTGAAATTAAAAGGTCAGGAAATTACAGATGAAGAAGCCGATGCGGTTACCGTTGCTATTCTTTTACACGATATTGGTCACGGTCCATTTTCGCATGTTTTGGAGAATACACTGGTTCCGAATGTTTCGCACGAACACATTTCGCTGTTGCTCATGGAAGAACTCAACCGGCAGTTCGATGGAAAACTTGAGCTTGCCATCCGCATTTTCACGGATCAATATCCCAAAAAATTCCTGCATCAGTTGGTTTCAAGTCAACTCGACATGGACCGGCTCGACTACCTGAGCCGTGACAGTTTTTTTTCAGGAGTATCGGAAGGAATTATCGGAGCCGAACGAATCATCAAAATGCTTAGCGTAAAAAACGACGAACTGGTTGTTGAGTACAAGGGTATTTATTCGGTCGAAAGTTTTCTGATTGCCCGACGTTTGATGTACTGGCAGGTGTATTTGCATAAAACAGTAATTTCGGCGGAATACCTTTTAATCAATGTACTCGCACGCGCTCGGGAACTTGCAATGAAAGAAACTGAATTGTTTGCCACACCGGTATTGAAGGTATTTTTGACCAAACAAATTTTACTCGACGATTTTGTTCAGAACATGGAAATTGACGGACGCAAAGTGCTGGATCTCTTTGCAAGCCTCGATGACAACGACATCTTCGCTTCAGTAAAAGAATGGCAGGAACATCCGGATGCCATTTTATCATACCTATCAAAATGCGTCATTAACAGGCGTTTGTATAAAATAAAGATCAGTAAAAAGCCGATTTCAGATCAGAAGATCGTTCAGATCAAAGAGAAAATCTGTTCGCATTTTAATGTTTGTAACGAGGATCTCAAGTATTTCCTGATTGCTGATACCATTTCAAACAGTGCATACAATAAGGCTTCAAGCAATAAAATTAACGTATTGTTCAAGAATAATAAGACCAGCGATATTGCGGTTGCATCAGATATAAACCTTTCTGTTTTCTCTGAAACAGTAAGGAAATATTTTATCTGTTATCCGAAAGAATTGGACATTAAGTAATTTAAATCTATTTTTGCACCGCATTATAAATAGAAATATGGAATTTAAAGCTCAAAGTATAGCTGATTTTCTGGGTGGTACGATTGAAGGCGATGCCAATGTAACCGTATCAGACGTAGCCAAAATTGAAGAAGGCAAAGCCGGAACCTTAGCTTTTCTTGCCAATCCAAAGTATAATAAATACCTCTACGAAACCGAATCTTCCATCGTAATTATCAACCAGGATTTTGAACTTGAAGGTCAGGTTAAAGCTACTTTAATCAGGGTACCCGATGCTTATAAATCCTTTGCTTCGTTGCTTGCAATGGTTCAGGCAGCAAAAGGGAGTAAAACCGGCATTGAAAGTCCTTCATTCATTGATTCAACGGCCACTTACGGGAGCGATATTTATATAGGTGCTTTTGCCTACATCGGGAAAAATGTCCGTATCGGGAATCACGTCAAAATATATCCACATACATACATCGGCGACAATACTTCAATCGGCGATGATTGCGTAATTTTTTCAGGAGTAAAAATATACGAAGACACCAAAATTGGCCAGGCTTGTATAGTACACGCCGGGGCAGTGATTGGAGCAGATGGTTTTGGTTTTGCCCCAATTGACGATGGAACCTACCAAAAGATAGCTCAGGTTGGAAATGTAATTCTGGAAGATTTGGTTGAAATTGGAGCCAACACAACTATCGACCGCGCCACAATGGGTTCTACCATCATTCGGAAAGGCACTAAAATTGACAATCTGGTTCAAATTGCTCACAATGTTGAAATTGGTGAAAATACAGTAATAGCATCTCAAACTGGAATTTCAGGATCGACCAAAGTTGGCAAAAATTGTCAGTTTGGTGGACAAGTGGGAGTTGCCGGACACATTACCATTGGTGATCAGGTAAATTTAGGCGGACAGACTGGCGTTCCGAACAGCATTAAATCGAACCGGACAGTTTTGGGAGCACCAGCTATGGAGATTGCACATGCAGCTAAAGTTTTTGCCATAACACGCAACCTTCCTCAATTACGGCAACAGGTAATCGATTTGGCAAAACAACTTGCAGCGATTAAATCAAAGATTGGAGAATAAAATAAATCTGGAATGACAGTTAAACAAAAAACACTAGTAAAAGAGTTTTCAATCAGCGGCAAAGGATTACACACCAACTGCCTGGTTAACATGACTTTTAAACCAGCTCCTATTAATTTCGGATTCAAATTTCAGCGAATCGATCTGGAAAACAAACCTGTTTTGAATACCAGCTCTGATTTGGTGGTCGACACTTCGCGCGGAACTGTAATCGAATACCAGGGTGCCCGTTTGAGTACCATCGAACACTGTCTGGCTGCTTTAACTGGTATGGATCTCGACAATGTTTTAATTGAAATCGACAACGAAGAAGTTCCAATTTTGGATGGAAGCGCCCGTTCTTTTGTTCAGGCGATTGAAGAAGCTGGAGTTGTTGAGCAAGATGCAATGCGCGAATATTTCGTGATTACCGAGCCAATCATTTATAAAAATTCAAAAACCGGTTCCGAAATTGTAGCCCTCCCGGATATCGACTACAATTTAAATGTCATGATTTCGTTTAACTCTTCAGTCTTGAATAACCAGTTTGCGACTTTAAATTCGCTTTCTGATTTTAAGACTGAAATTGCCAATTGCCGTACTTTTGTATTTCTGCACGAACTTGACTTTTTGCTGAAAAATAACCTGGTAAAGGGTGGTGATTTAGATAGCGCCATCGTGATTATTGACCGCCAGGTATCACAGGAAGAACTCGATCGGATTGCTGATTTATTCAACCACAAACGGGTGGAGGCTAAATCTCAAGGGATATTAAACAACATTGAATTACAATACGATAACGAATGTGCCAGACATAAATTACTTGATGTAATTGGCGATCTTACTCTGGCCGGAAAACGGATTAAAGGCCGTATTATTGCAACCAAACCCGGACACAGTGCCAACACCGAATTTGCAAAATTAGTCCGGAAGGCTATTCTTAAAGAAGACACTCGGGAGAAAGCTCCGGCATATAATGCAAGTACACCGGTTTTGATGGATGTGAATAAAATTAAGGAATTGCTTCCTCACCGCTATCCATTCCTGTTGGTTGACAAAATTATTGACGTTCAGAAAGATTATATTGTAGGAGTTAAAAATGTATCGGCAAATGAACCATTCTTTCAGGGACATTTTCCGGAAGAGCCGGTAATGCCGGGAGTTTTACTGGTTGAAGCTATGGCGCAGGCCGGAGGAATTTTTGTACTTCGTAACCTTGAAGGCAAATTTTCGACTTATTTTATGAAAATTGACAATGTGAAGTTCAGGAAAAAAGTAGTGCCTGGTGATACTATTGTTCTTAAAGTTGTACTTACTTCGCCCATTCGCCGCGGCATTGCCGAAATGCGCGGTTTGTGTTACGTGGGCGACAGCATTGTTGCAGAGGGCGACTACATGGCCCAAATTGTGAAAATAAATTAAACAGAAAACAGCATAGAAATGAAACAACCATTAGCTTACGTACATCCGGAAGCAAAAATTGCCGATAACGTTGTTATTGAACCCTTTGTTACCATCGATAAAGATGTAATTATTGGAGAAGGAACACGTGTCGGATCAAGTGTAACTATTATGCCGGGGGTTCGGATCGGCAAAAACTGCCGGATTTTTCCAGGAGCAGTAATTGGCGCCGAACCACAGGATTTAAAATTCAGAGGCGAATATTCAACCGTCGAAATTGGCGACAACACTACCATCCGTGAATTTGTGACCATCAACCGCGGTACTTCAGCAAAAGGCAAAACAGTTGTTGGCAACAATTGCCTTCTGATGGCCTATGTTCATGTTGCTCACGATTGCATTGTTGGAAACAACGTCATTCTGGTAAATAGCACACAGCTTGCCGGTGAAGTAATTATCGACGACTTTGTTATTTTAGGCGGAATGTCGGCTGTACACCAGTTCGTTCACATTGGATCGCACGTAATGATTTCGGGCGGATCGCTTGTTCGCAAAGATGTTCCTCCATTCATTAAAGCTGGCCGCGAACCTCTTTCGTATGTCGGTATCAATTCAATTGGATTGAGACGCCGGAATTTTAGCAACGAAAAAATCCGCGAGGTACAGGAAGTTTACCGCTACATCTACCAAAAAGGACTGAATATTTCGCAGGCCGCTGAAGTCATTGAAGCTGAAATGCCTGCTTCCACCGAGCGCGACGAAATACTTTTATTCATTAAAGATTCGAAACGAGGAATTATTCGCGGATATTTGCCCGATTAATCTCTCTGAAAATATTGCCCCAAAAGCTCTGAATTTGTGATTCAGGGCTTTTTTTAAACTATCGTTTGCTCAAAACATCTTTTTCGTATTGTTGAATTTCTGCAATATAATCCACTCCAACCGGAACATCAGCCTGCAAACAGTAGTAATCCCAAACAGCGCTAAACGGCTTGGTTTTTAATTCTTCGAGCATGGCCAAGCGTTCGAAATTCTGACCGGCTTGTTCCAACTCAACCAGTTTAGCGGTTGGTTCGAGCATGGCAATCATGAATGCTTTCTGGGCCGCACGGGTTCCAACTACATAAGCACCAATCCGGTTAATGGAAGCATCGAAATAATCGAGGCCAATATTTACACGATTCAGGAAGTTATTCCTGACGATTTCGGAAGCAATTAACTGTAGATCGTCATTCAGGATAACAACATGGTCTGAATCCCAGCGAACCGGACGGGTTACATGCAACAAAACTTCGTCGAGAAACTGAAGACAGGCTGAAATTTTATCGCCAACCTGTTCTGTCGGATGAAAATGTCCATTATCCAGACAAATCAACTTATTGTTTTTGATCGCATATCCGAGGTAAAAATCGTGCGAACCAACGGTCATCGATTCAGCACCAATTCCAAATAGTTTGCTTTCAACGGCATCTTTCATGTATTCCTTCGGATAATCAATGGCCATGGCTTCATCGAGTGATTTTTTCAGCAATTCACGATATCCGTTGCGGTCGATCGGCGTATCTTTTGATCCATCAGGAATCCAGGTATTGTGCACGCAAGGCATTCCAAGCTGTTTCCCAAATTCCGCAGAAATTGCACGGCATCGCTTCACGTGTTCGACCCAAAATTTACGATTTTCTTCGTCCTTGCTCGAAAGTGTGAATCCATCAGCGGCCTTTGGATGCGAAAAACACGAAGCATTAAAATCCATTCCTATTCCCTGAGCCTTGCACCAATCGATCCAGCTTTGATAATGTTTCACTTCAATCTGATTGCGGTCGACAAATTCTCCTTTAAAATCACCGTAAATGGCATGAAGATTCAGCCGTTGTTTACCCGGAAGAAGTGATAACACTTTTTCGAGATCTGTTCGCATTTGTGCGATGGTTCGTGCTTTCCCCGGATAGTTTCCGGTTGCCTGAATTCCACCACCCGAAAGTTTTGCATCAGCAGTTTCGAAACCACCCACATCGTCGGTTTGCCAGCAGTGCAGCGAAATAACCACATCGTTCATCCGTTGCAAAACGGCATCGGTGTTTACGCCCAGTTCGGCGTATTCTTCTTTTGCCAGTTGATAGGCTTTTTCAATTCTTGATTTGTTCATGATGTTATTAAAGCCCCCTAAATCCCCCGAAGGGGGACTTTGAGGTATTGTAAATATTATTGATTTTCAATCTAATTCTAAAGAATTCTAATGTTTCAGTATCCAAACTCCCTTCCCTTTCGGGGAAGGGTTGGGGATGGGGCTTTGGCTTTTATTTCTTTGGATACCTGAACTGATAACTTCCGGATCCAACATTAACTGAAATTCCTTTCTCTGTTTGTTTCTGATTTGAAATTGAAAGCGCAGTGGCATTCATCGTCACCTGATCAGCCTTTGCACCGGGCAAAGTCACAGTAGCAGTGGTATTTGCCGGTACAGTCACATCATAAACAAATTCATTCCCTTCGATTTTCCATGCCGATTTTACTTTTCCATAGAGGGATGTGAATTCAGCATTCGCATGGGTTAAACCACCGCCAACATGTGGTGCAAGGATAATGTGTTTGTAGCCCGGAATTTCAGGATCGATATCCATTCCGGCCACATAGCGGTAAAGCCATTCTCCGATAGCTCCGTAGGCATAATGATTAAAACTGTTCATGCCTACATCCTGAAACGATCCGTCAGGTTTCTGTCCGTCCCAGCGTTCCCAAATGGTTGTAGCACCTTGCGTAACCGGATACAACCACGATGGGTATTCTTTCCGGTTCAGAAGCATAAATGCAAGATCTTCATGACCATTTGCCGACAATGTTTTGCATAACAGCGGTGTACCAACAAAACCGGTCGTGAGATGCTTCATTTTTTCTACGTCTTCAGCCAGAAACTCAACTGCTTTCGGAATCAAATTTTCCGGAAGAAGATCGAATGCCAATGCCAAACAATAAGCGGTTTGTGTGTGAGAAACCAAACGTCCGGCTGGTGTAACAAATTCGTGAATGAATGCTTTTTTAATATCCTGAGATAGTTGGGCATATTTTTTTGCATCCTCTTTTTGCCCGATAATTGCAGCAATTTTTGAAAGTATTCCCGATGAATAGGAATAATATGCGGTTGCAATTAAATCTTTTTCTGTTGTCGCACCGGTATAGTCAGACTGGTTAGTAGCAAAAGCCAACCAATCGCCATAATGCCAATCGCCTGTCCATAAATTATCATCACCTGCTCTCGTTTTCATGTATTCAACCCAAGCTTTCATGCTCGAATATTGAACTTCCAGAATTCGCTGATCGCCATAAACAAGGTAAGTGGTCCAGGGAACAATAATGGCCGCATCTGCCCATGCTGTTTTTCCACCACCGCCTTTTAAAACATCGGGAATTACATCAGGTACTGATCCGTTTGGTAATTGATCGGCAGCAATATCGCGGGTCCATTTGGTATAGAAGTGAGCAACATTGAAATTGAAAGCGGCAGTACCACTGAATACCTGTGCATCACCCATCCAGCCTAATCGTTCGTCGCGCTGCGGACAATCGGTTGGTACATCCAGAAAATTACCTTTCTGTCCCCATTGAATGTTGTGCTGAAGTTGGTTAATCATCGGATCGGAACAGGTAAACGAACCGGTTGGTGCCATGTCGGAATGAATAACGACTCCGGTAATCTGGTCAATGGCAGGTTTGGTTGAAAGCCCTTCAATTTTCACAAAACGAAATCCATGGAATGTAAAATGTGGCTCATAAATTTCTTCTCCCTCGCCTTTCAGGATATAAACATCAGTACATTTTGCGCTGCGCAAATTTTCGGTATAAAAATTTCCTTCTTTATCAAGTACTTCAGCAAATTTCAAGGTAATCTGATCACCTTTTTTACCCTGAACTTTCAATCGAACCCATCCAACCATATTCTGTCCCATATCGAATACAGTTTCGTTTTTGGGAGTATTAATCAGCTTAACCGGCACAATTTCTTCGATGGCTTTAACAACTACTCCTTGCGGAGCTATCAGATTTTTTTTCGATAGTTCAACAACCGAAGCCTTGGTCCATTGATTGTCATCGAAGCCTACAGTTGACCAACCGGTCAATTCTTTGCGTGCATCGTAGGTTTCGCCGTTATAGATATCAGAAAAAATGATTGGACCATTCGTTACTTTCCAACTGCCATCGGAGCCAATTATTTCGCTGGTCCCATCTGAATAGGTGAGCTGAAGTTGCGCAAGAAGTGCAACCTTGCTTCCGTAATATCCGTTGTCATTTCCCCAGGCCAGGTAGCCACGGTACCAGCCATCACCCAGAATCGCACCAATCGAGTTTTTAGACTGTATCATTGATGTAACGTCGTAGGTTTGATATTGAATTCGGTTTTTATAGCTCGTCCAACCAGGTGTAAACAAGTCGGTACTCACCTTCTTTCCATTCAGGAATAATTGATAAAGTCCCTGAGCAGTAACATAAACCCTGGCTGATTTGATTTTTTTCGCACTCGCAAAATCTTTCCTGAAATACTGTGCCGGTTTGGATCCTTTCGCCGTGGTTTCTGATCCCAGTGTCACCCAGGAAGCCTTCCACGATTCAGGTTCCAGAATTCCCATTTCCCAATAAGAGGGTGTGCTCCACGAAGTGGCTTTGTTTTTATTGTCCCAAACGCGCACTTGCCAGTAAACACGCTGCATCGATTTTAATGCAGGTCCTTCATAAGTAACATTAACTGATTGTGCCGAATTTACTTTTCCTGAAGTCCAGAGCAATTTGCCTTTTGCGTTTTGTTCGGTTACCTTGATTTCGTAAGCCGTTTGAAGTACATTTTCTTCAGAAGATACAATTTGCCAGCTTAGGCGCGGCTTCAGAACATCAATACCAAGCGGATTGGTATGGTATTCGCAGATCAATTCTTTTACTTCAGTTTTTGTAGCAGCGAATGAATTCATGCTGCTGATCAACAGAAAAATGGCGAAAATCTTCATCAATTGAATAGTTTGTTTCATGATTATATAATTAAGTCTTTGTTGAGATACATTTTAAAAGCAAGTCGTTTCATTATCCGAGGGCATTTAATTCAGGATATAACCATTTGGCGACACCAATAATAATCACCGACAAAAGAATTGCGCCAATACCTGTAAGAATCATGTTGTATGTTTTCTTTGAAACACCTTTCCATTCCTTGCGATAGAATCCCCAAAGATTGGCAGTCAGAATGATGGTAGCCATGTGAAGTGTCCAGGAACTGGCTCCGTTGCCGATTTTGGTTTCACCCATACCGTAGAAAAAGAATTGCAGAAACCAAGTCGTCCCGGCCAGCGCGCAGAAAAGGTAGTTGCGCAGCAGCGGTGTTTTCCGGTCAATGAAGTCGCCTCCTGTTTTGTTTTTGAAAATCAGGGCGGTTGTCCAAATAAAGTTGGTGGTCAGGCCGCCCCATAGAATTACAAAAAAGATAATATTATTTTCGAAGAGGTATTTAAAGCCGCTTCCAGCTTCCGTCACAAAAGGATAGCTTTGTTCCACAGCCAACGATCTGGCAACGACAGCCATTTCTTTCCCGGCATCAATTCCAAAACTAAAAAATGCGCTTAAAACACCCGAAACAATGGCAATTAGTAATCCTTTTGACAGCTTAAATTCACTATTAACTCCAACTTTATTTTTGCCCAGATCCCGATCCTTTCTAATTCCTGCGGTTCCGCTGAGGATAATTCCGACTAACAAAATCAGTATTCCGAGCAATACGATTCGTCCGCCTGTCGTGCTAAATAAATCGGTGAACGATAATCCGTTCGGGATTATTTCAGCGACACCAGGGACATTGCGCAAAATTGGCAATCCCAATGAACCAACCACGGAAGTAATCCCGAGCAGTACTGAGTTCCCTAGCGACATTCCGAGGTAGCGTATAGCCAGTCCATATGTCAGACCTCCAATTCCCCACAGCAATCCCATAATATAGGTATTGCGGATAACGCTTCCTTGCGTGGCTTGTAAAATCCCCTGCCAGTCAGGAATAGTCAATAGTACAGCGAGTAATGGCATAATCAGCCACGAGAAAATTCCACCGGTAATCCAATAGACTTCCCAGCGCCATTTCTTCACCCAATTGTATGGCATATACCAGCTTCCCGAGGCTCCGCCGCCAAGAGTGTGAAAAATAATACCTAAGAGTGCATTCATAGTTTTATTTAGTTAGTTTTTATCTTTTATGACTTTAAAAGTTAGTTTTGTAAGTGTAAAGATACATAGCAATTAAAGTAAATCAATGTGCGAAATGATAATTATATTGCACTAAATGACACAATAAAAAAGTTAACAGTCGCAGTTTGCAGAAAAACAAAAAGCCGATGCAAAACGAATCGTTTGTAAAATATACGAATGCTGGAAACCTCGATAAAGAATGGGGTTTGTACCTCAATGTAGTGGGCTATGCGCAAATACCACCCACATTGATTTATCCGCCACGAATCCATCCGAGTGGTTATTTTTTCACCTGGGAGAAAGGCCGGGTGCTTCAGGAATACCAGATTAATTACATTACCGAAGGCTCGGGAGTTTTTGAAACCAGTACCGATCAGTTTCAGGTCGTACCGGGATCCATACTGATTCTTCGACCAGGAATGTGGCACCGGTACAAACCCGATCAGACTACCGGATGGCATGAGCATTACATTGGATTTAACGGTATTTTTTGTGAGAACATCTTTCTCGAAGGATTTTTTCAGGTTAGCAAGCCTGTTGTGTATGTTGGTTTTCAGGAAAGTCTGCTCAAATTATTTTTTGAGATCGTTCAATCGGTAAAAGATGAAAAAACTGGTCACCAGCAGGTTTCCGCCGCAAATACGATTCTGATGTTGAGTAAAATCCTGTCGGTTGTCCGCAACCAGGAGTTTGCCGGAAAAAGCATCGAACGCACCATCAGAAAAGCCTGCTTGTTTTTCAGGGAAAACCTGAATACCAATGTCAACATCGAAAAACTGGCCGCCGACCTGAATGTTGGATATTCTTATTTCAGGCAGATGTTTCGAAAATATACTGGAATCTCGCCCACCCAATATCACCTGTCGCTTCGGATACAAAAAGCAAAAGATCTGCTGGTTTCATCCGATCAAAGTTTCAAGGAAATTTCAATTGATCTTGGATTTGAATCCTACTTTTATTTTTCAAGGATTTTTAAAGAAAAAACGGGTGAAAGTCCTCAGGAATTCAGGAAGGAGCATAAGCAGACGTAAGCCTCATCCCCAACCCTTCTCCAAAGGAGAAGGGAGTATTGCATTGCTATTTTTCAGTACATTGCCCCTGTTAAATTTTTCTATATAAACGAATACTGATTTTTGGTTTGGGGGAGGCTCAGAAATAATAAATGCTTTTCGCTCCTTTTCTTTCCTGATATGCTCCTTTACGCACGACTTTTACGATCGAACGCCGGTTAACTTCATGCTGTTCCTCGGCGCACTCAACACCGTTTGTACATTTGTTTAGCAGCTTGGTTTCACCATATCCTTTGTCAATGATCCGATTCGGGTCTATTCCTTTTGAAATCAGATAATTAGACGCAGTCTTTGCCCGTCTTATTGAAAGTGCCATGTTATATTCATCACTTCCGCGCGCATCAGTGTGCGATTCAACTCTCATTTCCAAATCAGGGAATTCCTTCATCAAGGCAATGAGTTTGTCAAGAATAGCAGCCGCTTCAGGCTTTATCTCGGTTTGATCCAACGCATAATTAATGTATTCCAACTCAATCACCTGAATGGCTTCGCCATCTTCTTCCTCCATATTCTTAGGAGCAGGACCACTTGCCTCATCGTCGATTTTTTCTTCAAGGAAAATTTCGGTAAATGCTTCGTCGTTAGGGCGAAGGGTTGCTGTACTTACTGTTTTTTCGTTTTCGAAATAGAATTCTTTGGTTACATTAACGATGTACAATTGTCCTTTGTTGACCTCAAATTCGAACTGGCCATCGGAATGAGTCATGCTGGTTTTTATCGTTTCCCCTTTTTCATCGATGACCGAAACTGTTGCATCCGATAAAACATCTTTCGTGTCGCGGTCGCGGATGGTACCACGTATAACCACCGGAATGCGTTTTATTTTCAGAAAATATAAATCATCGTTGCCTTTCCCTCCGTTGCGGTTTGAGCTAAAATATCCTTTTACCCCGGTTGAATCCAAAGCCAGCCCAAAATCATCTTTTGACGAATTAACCGGATAACCCAAGTTTTCGATACTGTTAAAAACCCCACGTTCCGGAACTGAAAAATAAATGTCCAAACCTCCAAGACCACCATGGCCGTCACTCGCGAAATAGACTACCCCATCGTTGCTGATAAACGGGAAAAACTCATTTCCTTCGGTATTTATTTTTGGACCCAAATTAAATGGTTTGCTCCACTGATCGTTGGAAAATGTACTGAAATACAGATCGGACTTTCCATAACCACCTGGCATATCGGATGCAAAATATAAGATTGTTCCATTTCGATCGATCGAAGGATGCCCGGCAGAATACTCGTCGCTGTTGTATCTGAAACTACCTGTCATTGTCCATTCACTCCCTTCGAGTTTACCCTCAAAGATTTTCAGATTCACAACATCGTTTCTGCTTTTGGATACTTTTCCTCTGGAAAAATTATTGCGGGTAAAATAAATGACTCCTTTACGCTCATCAAACGATACTGGACCATCGTGATAAGCCGTTTTCAATTTCGGGGCAAATGGTTCAGGAGAGGTTAAATCTCCGTCAGGACTAATTTTAGCTGAGTATATGTCGAGAAATGGAAGTTCATTCCATTTATATTTTACACTCGATTTGGTTCCGATTGATGTCGATGAGAATATGAGCTGATCTTTGTAGAATGCCGACCCCATATCGGATCCTACAGTATTTAATGATACATTTCGGATCTCATAATTGGCTGAATCGCGCATCAAAAACTGAACATACTCGAGGATCGCTACCTGCATATTTACCCTTCCGTCTTCAGGCCGCAATTCCGAATACTCCTTGAGCCAAACTTCTGCCAGCAGATATTTACCATTGCTTTTCAGAGCCTGTGAAAAGTTGAATATATCTTCCGGGCTTTCTACTTTGCGGTTAATCAGCTTTTTCAACCAACGTTCAACTTCTTCAGTGTTTCCGATGTTCCGGTTCGATTCAGACAGTCGTTTGATGATGTAATTATCGGTAGAATCTTTACTGTAGGCATATTCATAGAGATCAATCGCTTCAACAAAAGCAAATTCATCGAAGCTTTTATCCGCAAGTTTGGTCGTAAGTTTCTGGCTAAAACTTTGAATGGGATTAAAGAAGCTGAGGAGCAATCCCACAAGAAATATGTTTAAAACTCTTGCCATAAATGCTTTTTGTACCATTAGAAATATCTTGGCGACCTTACCCGGTCAGGTCTGAGATTGAAATCGAAACTGACCATAACCTCATGAGTTCCATTATTATAAGCACCTAACTGATTGATTGGCAAATCATACGAATATCCGATTTTTATCTGATCAGTAATCTGAAGTTGAAACAATCCTCCGAACGAATCTCCTACTCTGTATATCCCTCCCAACCACAGCCTGTCGTAAAATAAAAAGGTTGCACCCAAATCAATCGAAACCGGTGCATTCTTAACATACTTTGCTAAAATGGATGGTTTAAATTTAACAATTCTATTTACATCAAATACATAACCTGACATAAAAAATACGTGCATTTTCTCTTTACTTACATTCTGGACTGAAACTTCATTTTTATTGATCTCATTTTCAATTAATTTGGGAAGTGATAACCCAACATAATATCGACTAGAATAAAAGAATGCGCCTACACCCAGATTAGGTAAAAAATTTCGGTTTATATCATTGGCAAAAACAGGATCGTTAGGATCGTTGGTGGATAAATTGGTGAGGCTTGCATCATAAAAATTAACTCCACCCTTCATCCCGAGCGAAAGAACCCGCTGATTACTAAAGTATAAACGATAGGCATAATCGGCATAAAAGCCTGTTTGCCTCACCGGACCAACTTTATCGCTCAGTACCGAAAACCCAAGCCCCATGTTTGATTCTTTGATGGGCGAATTCATTAGAAAAGAATTTGTCACTGGTGCATCGGGCATTGAAACCCATTGATTGCGTGATACAACCATCAAGTTCAATAATTCTTTTGACCCGGCATACGCAGGGTTGATTATGCTCAGGTTTTCCATGTACTGAGTGAACATCGGATCCTGCTGAGCCGAGGATTCAAAGACACAAAACAAGCCCATAACTGCCAGAATTATTCGGACAATGACCAACCTGAAATGCTTTATGTATTTTAAATTCCTCAATTTTTTATTTCTTATTCGTTGTTTCTTATTCCTAATTCTAATTCCTAATTTTAAAGGTCAGCCATAGAGGGCTGCCCCTACCCAATACATTTTTTGATGACCAATGATCTTTTCCTATTTCTATCGATCCAAATAAATCGAACCGCTAATATTTTTACTTCCAGCAGCTTTCAGAACATAGTAATAAGTTCCGGCTGGAACAGGTCCTGTATTTCCACCTGCTCTGGATTGGCCAATTCCATCCCAGAATCCTTTTTTCCCATCTCCTACTCCGTAATTATTCGATTGATACACAATATTTCCCCAGCGGTTGAATATCTGGATTTCAACCGTTTTATATTTTTGCAGTCCCTTAATCTCAAACCGATCGTTTATGCCGTCCCCGTTTGGAGAGAAAGCTTCAGGAATAAAGAACGGAACATCATTCACCATGACCAATACAGTTGCCTGATCGCAATGCTGGAAATAGTCGCATATCGAATACACAAAATCATCGGAACCCACAAAATACTGATTCGGCAAATAGGAAACCAGCGAATCGCCTACAACCGTAGCCATACCGTTTTTAGGTGCAGTTACAATTTTTAAAGTAGCTGGATTCAACTTCCCTTTTGGAATGTCATTGGCTAAAACATTAATGTCGACTGTAAAATTCAATTTGGTTTCTGCGGTATCTTTAACGGCCTGAGTGTATAAACCAACTTCTACAGAATCAATGCCTGTACAGCCATACGAGTCAGTAATTTTCAGATAATATATGCCAATTCCGCGAACTTCGGCAACTGCTGTTGTTTCACCATTCAGGATATCGCCATCATTCGATTGCCATAAATAAGCCAAGCCTGTTCCTGTACTATTGCCTCCATTGAGTAAAATGGAAGCCGAAGCAGTTTTGACAAACACATTCCTATCGGTCACTACTTTAGGCATTTTTTCCACTGTTATTAATACTGAAGTCGTATCCGATTGCCCCAAACTATCAGTTACTGTCAAGAGATAACGGGTAGTTTCTCCCGGCATGAACTTCGTTTTTGAACTTTCTGCATTATCCAGAAAAATAGTTGGTAGCCATGAAAATGCAAGCCCTCCTCCTATTGAACTACTGGCATCCAGAACATAGCCGTTGGTATCACAAGCTCCTAAAGTAACCTGCGATGGTCCGGATATCAATGCTATAGGTTTATATTCTGTTTGAGTAACCACAAAATTCCAGGCTTCGCGGTTGGTGCATCCTTCAGCTGATGACACATATACCATCAGGTAATAATCGCCTGAAACATTCCATTTAACCCGAATTTCATTCTCACGACCGGCTCCCAAAGAAATTAAGCCAACTTGCTCTGCCGATGCCGGAAATTCATAGTTTTTATCGGTATATATCTGCCACGAATAGCTTGCTGCGAATTCCGTTTTTTCAACTTTGTATTCGTGCACAGAACCACGGCTGACCCAATAAGGATTCTGACCGACTACAAAAGTAGCAGTCATAATACCTATAAGTATCATTAGTCCAATTCTATGTAGAATACTGTTTCTCAAACTTCTATCAGGATTTAAATTCTGATTTCCAGATTATTTAATCGATTCCATCTACCGTGAGATCAAAACATGTATTGTTTGATCTCACGGACAGAAAGAAAAATCAATTATCTTTTTAGCAAAAGCTATCAGCAAAAAATTCCAAGCCATTTTAAAACATAAATTCGCTTCAATTACAACCCCACTACCACTCAAATATGATGTAGCATGAGGCAATTATATTACTTTCCAGTCCTATTCAACCAACATGAATTCAATTCAGTGAACGACGATTTCGTTTGCAGAGTAACCATCCGGATGTTTTCATCCTGATGACAAACTGTTTCCTTATCATCAATTCTTTCAATCGGGTACTTCCCAACTGAATTTCAAAATCGAACGATATCATCATACTGACTTCAACCACTGCCAATAATGGCAGCAATTAGAAATCGTAACCTACCCCTCGATGTATTAATGTCATTTACAGGTCATCCTGAATTCCTTTCAGAATCACAACACGTTATACATTAGTCCCTGATATAAATTCAGGGTGACATGTTTGACTTCTTTTTCAGCCATACAAACGCCCCATAATGGAACGGAAGGCCAAACTTTGTGCATTGGCCGCCGGACAAAATCCGACAGCCAAAAGCACAAGAATGATGATAGAATTAAATCGGGATATCAACCTAAAATGTTAGTTGAATACTCCGATTGAAGGCATTGTTTTAACTGTAACTGTAGCTGCATTGTTAGTTGTGACAGTCTCATTGTAAATACCCGCACCAGTACCTGTATCTGTCAGTTTTACAGCACTTAGAGTTCCAAGGAGACTTTGAGCTGATAAACCTGTGGTTGTATTAAATGTAATTGTATACGTTTCAGTTGTTGTTGTAGAAGCAATACCTGAATATACCTGCCCTGCTGCAACAGCAGTAGTTACATCAAGTGCCCCCTTCATTACTTTAAAGGTTCCCAAGCCAACATTTGGCAATGTAATTTTATATTCCCAGGTATAAGTAGCTGGAGCATTTGCTATTACCTGTGAAACTGTAAATGTCATAGTATTTACTGATCCTGATGACGCAGCTACATTATTAGTAGTTGTACTTGTTGTCTGGCAGTATGAAGACTCAGATGCGGCAAGTGCAAGATTAATAGTAGGTGCAAGCGCAACTGTTATTGCTAAAGTAATTTGATTCGTACAGAGTGAAACACCATCAGTTATTTTAACGACAATATTACCGCTTGTAGCAGATGCAGAATAGGCAACGTTAAAGTTTAAAGCAGTTGAACCAACTGGAATCACCCATGTATTTGCAGGGACAGCAGGTGTTAAAGAGGTAGGGGTTTGTTGAGTAACACCTGAAATAGTTCCGCCATTAGCATATGTTATTTCAACAGTGCTACCAGCCCCAACTATTCCAATACCATTTAAAGAATAAGGATAGGTTCCACCCTGAATAACAGAACTATTCACAGCAGCAAAAGCACTACCAGTCACTACAACCAGCGCAAGCATCATAACGAAAGAAAGAATTTGCTTTTTCATAATAATTGATTTTTTAAGATTTACTTTTAATTTATTCATTTTGTTTATTTTATATTTGCAATTATGTTTTGTGATAGATTAGATTTTCTGAAGTCAAAATCATTTGCATTCATGGACCATCGCCAAAAGGAGGCGATTTGCCAGTGTGACCAGGCGGTAAATTTGTCAGGGTTATTTTAATCTTTATCGTCATAATCGATTTTAGTTGTATTCGTTTAATTAAAAATTCCAATAGTCGGAACAGGATGAACTGTCAGTGTCGATGAGGCTGCATTTCCATTACAACCCGTTCCATTGCTGTAATTCACGGTCAGTGTCTTACTCCCGGGGGTCAGCCATTTTATTGTAACCGAATAGCTTGTTAAGCCAATTCCACCTGAAATGATGATATAATCGACTCCATCTGTCCCCGGAACATTCCAGTTATAATTTAATTGACCTGTTTGAGTGGTATAGACAACATCATCATTTGCACATGGATCGTTCCCCGGTGGTGGAGAAAATGATGGCGTTGGTGAGTCATTTACTGATACCGTAATTATATTTGAAGTAGCAGGACCAGTAACACAAGTCGCATCTGAAGTCATTTTAACTGAAATGGCAGCTCCATCTGCTAAAGTTGTTGAGATGTAGGTTGAGCCCGATTCTCCACCAATTGGCGTAACTCCATTATACCATTGATAGATCGGAGAGCCCCCATTAACTGGACTGGCAGTAAATGTTACACTTGTTCCGCTGCAAATTACACCAGAAGGCAGTGCTGCAATACTAACACTAACAGGTAACTTCGCTCCATCAAATTCATCGGCGCCTATATCAGGTTTAGAGCTGCCGCGGGTTTCATTATCAAAATCAGTGGTAATTCCGGTAATGGGTTTTCCTGCACCTTCCAACTCACAATTGCTCGTCTGCAAATGAAGGAAATCAATATTTGAACCTGTTGTACTGATGAATGTCGGATTAACAGAAACAGATGCCTGATCCTTCGTTGCCGCCCTGGTTTGAAAGTCTACAATTTGTTGATCAGAATTTGTACCATCATAAAATATCAGGTTGTTTGGACCAACGGTACCAGCATAGAACGAATTATTGTCTGAAGCACTGGAATAATTAGCCAGACCTACTGCGGAACTGCGGAAGGCGACTGTTCTGCCAGATACATTTGGGGTTGAAAGATTTACAATTAAATTGTTGATCATTTCCAACGAAGCTGCTGCATTTCTATATACTCCAGATGTTCCGAAGGTAGTTCCTGATGATAAAGCCCATAGATTGATCGTATTGTAATACAAGTTAGCACTCCCCGACAAGATGCTAATTCCTCGCACTATATCAGCTCCATTTCCAGCCGAAGCATTCAAATCACCAACCAAATTATTTTTCATGGTCACACTGGCAAGGGCGTTTGAAATTCCATTTACATTTCCGGTAGTAATAGCACCGGTTGCTGAAATGTTGTAAATTTTATTCAGGTAAATGGTTTTAGTTGTACCAGCTGTTATTGCAATTCCGGTTAAAGTAGTAGCCGTAATTCCTGATGAAGTCAATGAATAGATGGTATTTGAGAAAATATTATCGTTACCAGCTGCTGTTGTGATACCCGTTATATTACCCCCTGCAGTAAAATTCGAAATCTGATTGCCCGATATGGCATTGTTTGTACCGATAGTGCTAACCGTTATACCA
>JBBQMW010000071.1:0-19569 GCA_038329265.1 Bacteroidales bacterium
GTGCCGATTGCAAATCAGCACCAGTAGTTGCGAAGATCATCTCAGATCCGGAGGATATGGTTCTATGAAATCGCCCACTGAAACAGTTTCTATACAATGAAACTTTTACTGACCTTTGCGATAACAATAAACATTAAATGCACAAGAATTTTGATATTGTATTTTTAGATTGGAGCCTTCGAGTTTCTTTGTAGCCTTGACATTCAATATCGTCTACTTGCATTTTGGGACAAGTCAGATTCTCAGAACACATTGGTTATTTCTACACATGGATTTATAAAAATGCGAAGTAATGTACGGGAGAATGAGATCCATAAGGCGAATCAACTAATGATTAAGTATTTTGAAGAAAGACTAAAAATAAATGAACACACACACTTTGGAAGAGGTTACAGATAAACTTATTGGTAAAGTTGGGACGTCCGACCGTGATAAGTTTGAATATGAATTACAATTGGATTTAATTGGACAGGCAATTTAGCAGACGAGCCTAGAACGAAATTTGACACAGGAAGAATTAGGGAAACTAATAGGTGTTCAGAAATCTCAAATTTCAAGAATTGAAAGTAATGCCAGTAACGTAACTATTGACACTTTAATGCGTGTTTTCAATGCACTACAGGCAAAAGTGAAACTACAAGTTGAATTACCACACTTCAAAATCAGTTTGGGACAATAACTACGCCCCATAACAGCAAACTGGTAATATTGCCAAAAAGTGTTTGAGCAGTTTGCGAAGTATTTCACCCTAATAACTTACTACAGTTCATTCTGATAATCGGAAGGAGTTTTTCCGTAATATTTCCGGAAAGCGGTACTAAAATAATTGGTATTGTTTTCGAAACCAACCATCGAGGCGATTTCATTAATGGGTAAATTTTTGGCTTCCAAAAGTTGGGCGGCCCGCTTCATACGCATCGAACGGATAAAGTCTCCTGGCGATTGGTTAATAACTGCCTTTAGTTTACGATGAAAAACAGATGCTTCCATATTCACTTCGGAAGAAAAACGCTGAACATCAAAATCAGGATTGCTCAATTGTTTTTCAATGATAGCCATTAACTTTTCCAGAAAAAGTGTTTCCGATGATGGAATAACAAGCTGTCTGGGCTGAAAATCAGTTGTCTTTTTGTCCGGTGACTTATCAAGGAACTGAATCAACTGTTTTTTTAGTTTTTGTATGGATTGAAGCCTGTTTTTAACTTTTAAAAGCAGCATTTGCTCGCTAAATGGTTTGGTCAGGTATTCATCTGCTTCATTTTCCAGCCCTTTCATCATGTCCTCGGTTGAGTTTAGAGCAGTTAACAAAACAATCGGAATATGGCTGGTGCGTTGGTCATTTTTCAGCAATCGTGTCAGTTCAAAACCATCCATTTCGGGCATCATCACATCGCTGATAACCATATCGGGTATTGTTTCGAATGCCATTTCCAATCCCTGTTTTCCATTTTCAGCCTCCATTACCCGGTAATGATTGTTTAAAATATCGTAAATATAAAACCGCATATCAGGATTGTCTTCCACCAGCAAAATCAGTGGGAGAACTTCGTCTGATGGCTCATTTTTAGGAATTTCCGAAGAAGTTGACGGTGAAATATACGAAACCGGAATATCTGTTACATTCAGAATAGAGTTTGAATCGGCGATGATTGAATAATTCGAAAGTTGACTTTTTTCTGTCGGAAATTTAACTGTAAAAGTACTGCCCAACCCTTCTTTACTTTCAACCGAAATGCTGCCATTAAGCAAGGTAACCAGCTCTTTTGTAAGCGAAAGTCCAATTCCTGTTCCTTCGACTGACCGTTTATTCGAGGCCTCAACCCTGAAAAACCGGTCGAAAATATGTGCTAATTCATTTTCCGGAATTCCGATTCCTGAATCTTCGATGGAAACAACAATAAAACCTGAATTTAAATTTTCATCTATCAATTCTTCAATTCTCAATGTAATTCGGCCACTATTGGGTGTAAACTTAAATGCATTCGACAGCAGATTGGTGACAATTTTGTCCACTTTATCGGGATCGAACCAGTTTTTTCTATCCGCCTGTGGGTCAACATAAAATCCTGTTTCGAATTCGATCTGTTTCCGTTCTGCAAGCGGAATAAATCCATTGGCAATGTTTTGAATAAAGCTGATTAGATTGCCCTGACAGATTTCCAGTTTCATGTTTCCGGTTTCCAGCTTACGAATATCGAGTAACTGATTGGTTAGTTGCGATAAACGGTTGGCATTCCGTTGAATCAAGTGAAACTGATTGAGAAAAATATCGCGATCGATTTGGTCAATATTTTTAATCAGTTTTTCAATCGGGCCCGAAATAAGTGTTAACGGGGTTCGAAATTCATGCGAAATATTGGTGAAAAAATGCTGCTTAATCTGCGCTATTTCCACTGTTTTCGATGTTTCGATTTTTTGAATTTCAACTTCGTGCTGTAAGCGTTCTTTATCGATCAGATACCTTCGAATAATCAGCAACACGGCAGTAATCGCCATAAAATAGAGGGTAAAAGCCCACCAGGTTTTCCACCACGGTGGCAGAATTGTTATTTTTATACTTCTCTCAAAGTCAGTATTCAGCTCTCCGCCATTGACCGATTTTACTCTAAACAAATATGATCCTGGATTTAGATTAGTATAGGTAACTCTTCGGTTATTTCCATAGGAATAAAACCATTTTTGATCAAATCCATCCAATTTCCAGGCATAACGGCTTTTCCTGTTATCTGAATAATCGAGCAATGAGAATTCAAAACCAAATACGGTTTGGCGATGATTGAGGACAATCTCATTTGTTTCCAGTATACTTCTGGTTAAAACGGATTTTTCTTTCGTACGATTGATTGGTACTGATTCATTAAAAATAAAAAAATCGGTAATGATCGCTGACTGTTGATTTTTACGGCTGGTAATGCTATCAGGATGAAACATGTAAAAACCATTTTCGGCGTGACCGCCAAAGAGATATCCGTTATCGCTTTGGAATAAACCAGTCTGATTTAGTGAAAGACCGTCGGCTTCGCCATATTGGATGACAGTTCCGGACTGAACATCGAATTTATCTAATCCTGACGAATTTAAAATCCAGAGGTTATCGTGTGAATCTTCTTTTACCGAAAAGCATTCGCTGGCCGAAAGTCCGTGTTTTTTTGTGTAAACAGTAAATTTACTGGTCTTCGGATTAAACCGATTTAGGCCATTTGAAGTGGCAATCCACAAATCTCCTGAATGATCTTCACAAATATCGTTAATTGTATTGCTTGAAATGGAGCTGGAATCAGATGGGTTATTCATATAGTCTTTCAACTGACCTGTTGCTGTTTGAAAATGCTTCAGCCCCAAATACTCAGTACCAATCCATAAATCACCTTTCCGATCGGCAGTGATACATTTGATTTTGAGATCGTTTAGTGATATTCGTCCGTCGTCGGAAAGAAACCATCTTTTCTGATTCTCAATATCAAAAATTGCTCCTTCAACGGGCCAGAAAAAACGGGATTGACGACTAGTGGTGTGAGCCCACACTCCATTTAAAATTGCAGGTGAATTTTCGATGCTGTAAATAAGTCGCTTCGTAACCCGACCGGTTTTGGAATTTATTGTGCAGATCCCATTTTCAGTTGCAAGCCATATTTCATCCTGTTTATCTTCATAAATACCATTCACTGTTTTGTGATTAATCGAATTTCGATCGGCATTATTATGCGAGAAAATAGCTGTTTCTCCGTTGACAGGATTGTATTTTATCAGTCCAACATCGAAAATTGAAATCCAGACCATATTGCTTCTATCCTGAAAGAATGCTTTGCAATAATCGCGTTGATCAATATCCAATTGATGGTAATACTTTGCAAATTTCATTATTTCCGGATTATAAAATGAAATTCCTTTATCCGTGGCAATCCAGACAATTCCGGTGCGATCACAAAATATATTCGAGATGAAGCCGGTTGAAATACTTGAATCATTACCGGGGCGATTGCTTATTGTAACACTACTCCGTGCTGACGGATCTGCTATTACTAGCGAACCCGGTGTAGCTTTAATCCATATATTTCCTGATTTGTCCTGACTAATTGTGCCAAGATCTAGTGTTTTGGTCAACCCTTCATTTGGTAAATAGCGGCAAGTTTGTGGATCCATTCTTCGCAGACCACCCATATAGTTTGTCAACCACAACCGATTGTCTTTCGCACAAAAAACAGAAAGAACATTGTCATTACTTAAGCCATTCGGGTTTGTTTGATCTGAGAAGAAACTTGTAATAGCTAAATTACCCGGATCGACTTTTTTTAGGCCACCCCACCACATTCCGATCCATATTGTACCATTTGCATCTTCAGCAATGGAATTTATATTTGTTGCGGGGGTATTGCTTCTCGTTCTTAACTGACTGGTCAAACGGATGTTTTCGGATGTCTTCGGATCAAACTTGTTTAATCCATATTCAGTTCCAATCCAAAGAATATTGTTCCTTGATAAAAGTAGAGCCGAAATCCGGTTATCAGAGATTGTTGAGGAATCATTTTCGCTGTATAAATAATGCTTACAGGTTTCTGTTACCGGGTCGAAACAATTGAGGCCATTATTGGTTCCAATCCAAATACGACCCTTCTGGTCTTCAACCATTGCTCGAATTGTATTATCACTTAAACTGGTCGATTCAGAGTCGATATGTTGATAAACTTTAAAGGAATAGCCATCATAACGGTTCAAACCATTTGCTGTTCCAAACCAAATAAAACCTTTATGATCTTGTAACACACATAAAACGTTATTGCTCGTCAAGCCATCATTTACCGTTAAATGTTTGAATTTCAGCTGATCTTGCGAAAGACAATTTATGGCAATCAGAAAAGTTAACAAGAAAACAAACGCTTTTGCCATATCACAAGTTGGATTAGGTGTTTAATGCAAAGGTAAAATTTGCATGACTTTAAACAAGAAAATGAAGTGGTAAGCTCTTGGGCAAATGGTCAGTTTTTTTATTTTCCCCCTTTGGGGGAATTAAAGGGGGCTTTCGAAGCGTTTCATTGCTTCTTCCATCATCACAGCGGTAGCGGTAGCTCCAGACCTTGTGCAGCCTGCCGCCTGAACAGCAATTAGTTGATCGAGTGTACGGACTCCACCAGCAGCTTTCACTTTGACTTTCGGATCAACACTTCTTTTCATCAATTCCAATACCGGAATCGTTGCTCCAACATAGTTGTAATCGCCGTTGGTCTGTTTCACAAACCCGAATCCTGATGAGGTTTTCACATAGTCGGCACCCACTTCGGTACAAATCTGGCAAAGTTTCACTATATCAGCTTCATGGGTCACATAGTCGGTTTCGAATATCACTTTAACAATGGCTCCCAATTGGTGACAAGCATCGGAAACTGATTTAATTTCTTCGAAAATGTAGTCCCAATCGCCCTGCAAAGCCTTGCCAATATTGATGACCATGTCAATTTCAACAGCTCCATCTTTGCATGCGTTTTCGGCTTCAAAGACTTTCACCGGAATAGCCGAATTTCCGGCAGGAAAACCAATGACACAACCCACCAAAACATCGCTGCCCTTCAATAAATTTACGGCTTGTTTTACTGCATAAGGTTTTACACACACCGATGCAACATCGTATTTACGGGCTACTTCACATTCTCTGCGTAAATCTTCATCGGTCATCGTTGGGTGAAGAATGGAATGATCGATCATTTTTGCTAATTTGTACACTTTCTCGTTCATCTGATTTACTGTTTATGATTATTAATGTATATAATTAGTGGCCTAAATTTTACATAGTCTGGAGTATACCCGGACTGGAAGTATCTTCCAAAACCAGCACCCAGTCGCAGCCACGGCCCGATTTGAGCCAGACCAGCTCTTTCGACATTCCGGGAACTTCAAAGCTTTTTTCTCCTGAATTTTTAAATTCACCGATTTTAGTAATTTCTCCTGAACGGGGATTAAACCACGAAGCGTTCACTTTTTCTCCTGAAATGATTCCCATTTTGACGGTCGTTTTATTTCCGGTTGGGATATAAATGAATGCATGAGATTTTCCGCGAATGGCGCAGCTATAATTGGCGCAATCGCCTTGTCCGGCAGCAATCAGCGACTGATCGGGAACCAAATTTTTCATTGGTTGGGATTCCATGAGCTTTTTCAAAAATCCAACCTGTGAAGCTCCGTGGAGTTCCATTCCCACTTGCCAGTTTTGATACGTTTGGGGCGAATGTTTTTTGCGGGTATCGTCGGTAAATTGCCAGATGGGCTGGGCGCCATAGGTAAATCCTGCTGCTCCTGAAAACACGCTCCAATAGGCCGAAAGACGCACATCTGTGGAGGTGAAAATACCATTATCGTCAATGGCATAATTAATTCCATGACCTTCGTAACACGGTTCAGAATTCAAAGTTGGTTTCGGATTGGGCAAATTCCAGTCAGCGATTGTTGCCAGAAATGATTTGGTATTGTTTACTTCAGCATGGTACGAACCCCAGGTATGGAAATCGATCCATTCGTCGTTGTGAAACCATTTGGACGAGGAATTGAATGAATGATGTGTCATCAAAGTGCTAGAATAGTCAGCTTTTCCATCCATTTTCCGGATGTTGTTGGTTCCATCGGCAATTCCTTCAGCCATAGTTCGCCACAATTCCAAACCGTTCGTCCGTTCGTCCGGATGACGGTCGCCACCCAAAATCCAGATGATGTTTGGATTGTTGCGGTATCGGTTTCCGATGAACCACCCATAACTGTATGCTTGTTCTTTGGTATTAAACAAAGCTTTGTCGGTTCTGGGAGTAACCCATTCGCCCCAACTTGGAACCAAAGCCAGATACAATCCTTTGCTTTCGGCTGTTTTAACGGCAAAATCTACATGATCCCAATAGTCGTATTCGGTATCATTTTCAGGATTATTTCCCGCAGTGATTAAAGGGTTTTCCGGATCTTCATTCCTAAAAATGCTGTCATTATAAAAGTTGGTGAGCTTATCTGAATGAATAAATTCACTGATCAGCACAGTTTGAATAACATTGAACCCTTTGGCTTTGCGATTCTCCAAATAAGTTTCAGTTTCTGCACGGTTCAGGCGATGCAACATTTCCCAGGCTGTATCGGCCAGCCAGAAGAAAGATTTGCCATCCTGAAAACTGAGGTAATGTGGGTTTTCTCCGGATACCTGAAGCCGGCCATGTTCTTTCCAGGGTTGAGCCTGTGAAGAAAAGCACAAACCTGACAAAAGCAAAATGATTAATGAACCAAATTTATTCATAAAGGAAAAATTTTAAAAATTTCATATTTCTAAATTCAAATAATCATGACTTTTTATAATCTCATTAATCCGGTGAGCCAGGCAGCACTATGAGGAATCCAGTCTTCATCGGTCATTGAATTAGGGCCAAAGTTCACTTTTTTAGGTTCAGTATCATAAACAAATTGTTTGCCGGTTGAGAACCGCAAATCACGCCGCGGGTCTGAAACCAGGTTCCAGCCCAGCGATTTCCGACGCCGCACATCATACATGCAGGTAATGCTGCACCTTCCGGAACATCGACACTAAAAACGACACATCCTTGATCCAAGTTCTTCGGCTTTATTTTGTGTCATGACCAGATAGTCGCAACCCACAGCAATTTGAGTATAAATTCGTTCCTGAAACTGATTATCAAACGAATCTTTCTTCACTTCCAACAATTCTTCCAAGGCAATAATTATGGCACTTTGAGCCGGACTTTCCACCCACAATGTTCCAGCATCCTGCCAGCCTGCGCCAACTCCGATAAAATGAACCCGGCGTTCAAGCATATCCACCGAAGCATATTCGATGGTTTCGTTCCAAAGTATGTTTTTCCCGACTTTCAGCCCACGATCATCAAAAACACAATCATTTTCGTTCCATACTTTAACATCCCATTCGCCAGCTTCATCAATCGTCCTGAAATCGGCCACCCACCAGTGACTTCCCCAAATATGAAAATGCGATTTAAATTCGGTTTCATATGTTTTTTCTCCTGATAAGGGGCTCCGTTTACAAGTCGTTTTACCCTGAAGCAATTCTTTCTTCGGAAGCCGTAAAACCACACGAACCGGTAAACCCAACTCGTAGCCAATTTGTGAAAAAAGTAAACCTGAAATGCCATCCGAAGGTTGATAATTTTTCAGCGAATTAATTGAAAATTTTTCAGACTTTCTTTGACGCCCGGTTGTTTCAGAACAAGCTGAAAGTGCAGCAGCGCCAAGAAATGCTGAAGAAGCAACTGCTGTTGACTTCATGAAGTTCCGTCGCGAAACAGAATTTTTGTGAGCTTCCATTTTATAGGTTGTAAATAGTTGTCATTGATGGTCATTTCGTTGTTATTAATTGCTGTCCGTAATTCATTTGACTATTTCTATGAATGACGCGAAGCTATTGACTATGAATAACATTAAAATTTTGCGATTTGAAACTGTGACTGATCATTTTTTTTTTACAGATGGTAACTGTTTCCAATCGGGTATGTCTCGGTATTGCAGTACAACTCGCTGTAAATATTCAAATTGGGTTTGCCCGTATGAAATTTGATGGAGATGTGCAGAATCGGCGCGCCGGGTTTCATTTTCAGGAACGAAGCAGTTCGCTCGTTGGCATAATCGGCGCGCAGTTCCTGTTCCGAACCTGTAATTTCTATCAGATATTTCTGACTGAGCGTTTTGAAAAATGAACCATCAACAAACTCCTCATCCGCTAAATCCTTAATTTCCAGATCGGAAAACCAATTATTTTCGAGCATTACCGGATCGTCACCCACACAGCGAAGTCGTTCAAAATGCAGGCAATTTGCCTGAAGTTCGTTGTCCAATGGTTGAAACGAGATATCCGGATTCCATTGACGAATTGCCAAATTCTGCAAAAAAACAGTTTTCACATTCTGACCCACTGCTTCCGAAAACCCTTTTACATTCAGCAATCCAAGAGAATTCCGTCGCTCTTTCACCCGACTTCCTTTGCCTTGCTGCTTTTCGATGAAACCTTCATTAATCAGATTGTCCAATGCTTTGCGAACAGTTGTCCGGGTAATTGAAAAATCGGAACACAACTCATTTTCAGAAGGCAGATAATCTCCAACCTGATAAACGCCTTGCTGAATTTTTTCTTTCAGCATAAATTGGATTTCCTGATAGCGCGTGAGTTTCATACGTTATGTTTCTATTCAAATACCAACTTCCTCACGAACTTATTCTCCATTGAGTCAGTAATTTTCAGGATAAAAAGTCCTGAACTTAACTGGTTTTTTGAAATGGAGTAACTATTCTCACCAGCTATATTTCTGGAAGATAATTTCTGTCCTGAAAGATCAAAGATTTCGATTTGCTTTAGTCCATTCAAACAATTTATAATTACCCGATCTTTCGCCGGATTGGGATAAATCTGAACATTACCGCTGTTTGCATTCAACTCAGGAACAGATACCAAAGGGCCTTTTTCGAATTTAAAATTGTCGGAATAGGTGGTGATTAAAGCTAAATCTGATCCTGCTGCAATTTGCATTTGTATTTTATCGAAGGTTTTACCGACCATACCCAAATCGGTCAGACTGATTGTAACATTGGTCCATTTGTTGGCGGGAACCGATAAATTTGAAATGATGTAATTTCCCTGACTGACTTCGGTTTGAAATAATTCCATCTGAATGGTTGTAAACGGCTTATCGGAATAAACCTGAAATGAAATTCGTTCCCATCCTTCAGGATTTTTTACAGGTAATACAATTCCGTATCCGCCCCATTTGTTCGACGTTGCATCGCGGATCCATTGATAAACTTTTGAGGAAGGATTCAGATTGTCAACCGAAGGGTTTGCGGTAATCATTTGCTGGTCCGAATTCCATGAATAAGCGCCGTATCCATTAGCCCAATCCAACACAATGGTTTCAAAATCAAGAAAAATTTCTTCTTTATAAACCGGAGTAACTGCGCCTTCAACGGTGACAATACATTCAACCGGATTTCCAAACAATGGCACAGCTTTAATGGTTGTTATGCCACCTCCAATAGCGGTTACATTCCCTTCCTGATCGACGGTAGCTACTGCCAAATCTGAAGAAACCCATGTAAATGGGTTCCTTTGTGCATCAGCCGTCAATTGATGTTTTTCACCTTTTTTGAC
Organism: Bacteroidales bacterium; assembly: GCA_038329265.1. Taxonomy (GTDB): domain Bacteria; phylum Bacteroidota; class Bacteroidia; order Bacteroidales; family Prolixibacteraceae; genus Aquipluma. The sequence continues at coordinate 10,139 of JBBQMW010000071.1, forward strand.
TTTCAGCGAATACTCACTTAAAGTTGTCGCGTCAAAGGGAATTGCAGGTAATCCGGCGAGTTTAAAATCATCGAAATAACAGGTGATTGCTTGAGGATAACCAGTTTTATTGACAAAAATATTGAATTGAATGAGCGAATCTGTTGATGCCAAATCGTAGGTAAAAAGTTTCCAGCAATCTTCACCAACGGCATTTTGATTGACATCAATGGTTCCGTTTTTCCCCACGATTTGAACGTAGAAATCTTTAATCCCTTTTCCGTAGTATTTAAACTGAAACTGAGAAAACTGACTCATGGGCTGTGGGTGGCTGGTAGGAAGAACTATCCCGATTAACTTCCAGTCTCCGGAAGGTCGATTCCATTTCACCACTTTTGTACTCGGATTGGCAGTGCCTATGCCTGGATTTGTAAATGCGATATCATTGGTTCCAGTGGGCGTGTACAATTGAGCCTTTTCAGGCTGAGGTTCAGTAGTTACAGGTATTACGGCATCAAAATCGGCAATGAGATGGTCAAGCAATTCATTCACAGTAACGGTGCAAGTAGCTTTTTTATCTCCGCTTAAAGTGCTTACGGTAATGGTCACAACTCCTTTCGACAATGCGGTTAATTGATCATTTTCATCCACATTTACAATACCAGTTTTGTCGAAAGAATAATTCACCAGTTTATTCGTGGCATTTTCAGGAGTAAAATTTAGCACCAACAATCTGGACTGCCCTTGAAAAATTGAAAATGATTCAGGATTAAACTGAATGCTGGTTACCGCAATTTCCGGCCAGGTGCAGCTTACAGAACAATCAGCTGATACACTGCCATCCAATGTTGAACAGGTGATTTTGCATTTTCCTGAATTAACTGCCGTTACTTTTCCTAACACATCGACATAGGCCACTCTGGGGTCGGATGATGTCCATTTTAAAGCCGAAAAAGTAGCATTGTCAACATTAATGGTGGCGATAAGCTCTTCCTCCTTAGCAGTTTCTGTAAAATTCAAAGCCGGTTTATCGAGGCTTAATGAACCAACCTGAACCGCAGCTGTTGAATTTTCGTAGTGGCGGCTATTGACAAAGCCATAAGTTATAGCTCCGTAAACTGAGTTTTGATGAATCGTGTTTTCTGACGACATAGGGGCATGGATGTTCCCGTTCCAGCGTTCGTGACCAGGCCAGTTTTCCATGAGCGGATACATCGAGAAATTTGCCCAATCTTTGTTCCATGAACCATGTCCTCCTTGTATACTTAATCCGTCAATCGTCCAGGTATATGGCGTATACCCATAGGCCATCGACCATGGCCCATAAGGAATCCAACCTGGGTAAGTTACCCAATTATTGTTGTAGCGCGAATCGAGATGAAAACCACATGCAGCAGGACGAGGTCCAACACCAGTCATCCAGGTTGTGTGCATCGGATTGGTTCCCAGAAAATAGTCGGCAGTAGTATAAACCACATCTTCAAATTTCTTTTCGCCTGAAAGACAAGCCGCAACGATGGTTTCAAATACTAAAGGAGTTGAGCCTTGTCCAACGAGCATCGGGAAACTCAGATCACCTCCCCATCGACAGGCACGGGTATTGGCCGAATTTACGCCCAACGTATTCGCAGTATTGATTACTGCATTTTTCAACGAATTCTGAAGGATTTTATCGGCCTTTTTATTGGTTGCCAGCAAATACGAATAAACTCCCCAGCACTGATCGCCGGTAACTGAAGACGAATTCTGAAACTTCGCAAGTTCTGTTTTGGCGGTAGTTTGATATTCCTCTTTCCCGGTTAAACGATAAAGATTTGCGGCAGCATAAATTTTATAGATTCCCAGCGGAGCATCATAATTCGTTCCTTTTGCGGGTTGATTTCCCGGAGCCGAAGCCCATGCATAAGCTTCTTCAGCCTCAGTAATCCAGTTCACCTGATCTTTACTCATCTTCGCAAAATCAACATGATCAAGCATTTCAACGTTAAAGCTTTTTGGATCCTTACCCAAACGTTTCAAAATACATGCGAATTGAGCCGCTTCACCGGCATAAATGTAGGTCATAAACTCGTCGGCTTTGGTCACAACCGTGTGCCGTGTTTCTTTCCACGAAGGCAGTTTATCTTCAGAACTTCCATCAACGTCGGTATAAACATCGGCACAAATTCGGGCTCCACCAACACCGCCATTGCTATACCCTTTTGCTTTCAATTCTTTGCGCAGTCGGTAATTAAATTTGATGAGCCATGATGCTTCATCAATTAAATCCGGAATCCCATTTCCGCTTTCAGGAATATTTAATTCATTGTCAGCAAAACGATCAGGAGCGAACTCCCAGGTCATCATAAGCAATATCGGTACTCGCTGATGAGACGAGTAGCTGTCCCAATCACCTGCATCGTGGTACCATCCTGCAATATCGAGTGTTTTGCCGGCAGCCGCAGCCCTGATTGCTGCCTGTGAAGTGCCACCGCCGTCAGACTCGGCCCAATCCATGTAGGAATAATCGGAATATAGCAGCTTTCCGGCGAAACTGGTACCATCATCGCTGGTCACTTTGGTATTCTGGTTAACCGGACGAATATAACCAGTTGCAGTGTATGGCGGTGCAAGGCGAATTCCACTTCGCTGATGGTACATGGCACGTGCCACATTGTAATAGGCATCCCAAACCGCATCAGTTCCGATCTTGAACGGATAGGAAGAAGCAATTCCCTCGACTACCAGTTTGTAGATGCCATCGCCAGTGACATCCGAAAAATCGCATTCTAAAACTTCGGCACCCAGAAAATTTTTATTCGGAGTATCGTTTGTTTGACTGGTTTCCGCATTGGTTGCCGGTTTCCTCTTCTGAACAATTCCTTCCTTTACCGGAAGTTCATTTCCATCTTTGTAAATCCTGAATTTTTTACCAACAAACGAACTTAAATCAAGATTGCCTAAACTACCCATCCATTGATAAATGTAGCCATATTTGGGAGCTTTAGCCGCATAACCAATGGTATTGACGTGGACAGCTTCGCTCCGTAGGTTTTTCTCTTCATAAATAAATTTCCATGCCGAGCCATTGGCGGCCAATGTGCCGGTTTTTAAAGTATATGATTTTCCGGTTTTTAATTCGTGATCGAAAACGAGGTAAATCCAATGTTCCGATGCCCATGGTTTTGTTCTTGGATCGAAAGCATTGGCCGTATTGCTCCAGGGCGCATCTTTTATAAACTCTGTCCCTTTACTTTTCCGACCGATTTTTACCGGATTAATTGTCAATTGAAAATCAGCATCGTCAGTGCTGGAAAAATCCCATGAACTTAACTTTTCTGCATTCGAAATATTTAATCGATTTACCTTTAAAGTGTTGGGATAAGTAACCGAACCATCGTCAAAATGAACCAGTATGATTTTGTTGGTAAGTGGAAATACTTCAATAATGTCAGAACATTCAGATTTAAAACTACTGAACATGATGATAAACAGCAATACGATTTTAATAGATTTGATTTTCATTTTAAAATTTTAGTTTTTCCCAGTTTATGTGACCCACTGATTTTGGGTAAAGATAGAAAAAACTAACTTGTACGTACAAGTATATTTTAAAAGAATTTCTTGTTATTCAACAAACAATGAGTGTTCTATTACTTTTAGCGATATTTTCTGCCGGATATCATCCGATGAGGCGCCAATGAGGATTTGTATTTCGCCAGGCTCCATCACAAATTCATTTTTCTCGTTCCAGAACGACAAGTCTTTGCGGCTAAGCTGAAAATTTACAGTCTGGATTTCGCCCATTTTCAGGCTGATGCGCTTGAATGCTTTCAATTGCTTTTGCGGTAATTTCAGATTGACCGACTTTTGCTGAATATACAATTGAACCACTTCATCGCCATCATATTTGCCTGTATTCTTAATGTCAACACTTACCGAAATGGTATCGTTGCCATCCATTTCAGGTTTATCCAATTGGATATTTGAATATCCGAAGTTGGTATAGCTCAAACCAAATCCAAAAGGGTAAATCGGATTTCCGGTAAAATACATGTAAGTGCGACCATTGAAAATTTCGTAATCGTCGAAAGCCGGCAAATCGCTGGTCGATTGATAATAGGTAAGCGGTAATCGACCGGCTGGATTGTAATCGCCAAACAGCACATCGGCAATGGCGTTTCCACCCTGTTCGCCCGGATACCAGGCATTCACCACTGCTGGCACATTCTCCTGAATCCAATTGATGGCCAGCGAACTTCCTGCAACCAGAACGACCACGGTTTTAGGATTCGCCTGATAAATATCCTGAATAAACTGCTGCTGATCGGCAGGCAATTCTAGTGCGGTGCGGTCCCGGCCTTCCATTTCAATCGACTTGTTGATGCCCAGAACCACGATCGCAACATCACTCTTTCGGGCCAGATTCTTCTCAGCCTGAAATAGTTCTGAAGCTTTTTTGTCGGGCGTTTTCCACGAAAGTGAGCAATACGTTTTCCCACTTCGGCATGCATATTCCACCTTAATCCGGTAGGTTTTCCCAGCTTCCAGATCAAGTATTGCCGATTCATTTTCACCACCAATCAGGAGTTTATCGTCAACAAACAAGCGGCCTTCTCCCGATTTTATTAATCCAAATAAATAGCTGCCTGTCGCTTTTGGAATCAGGATTCCTGTCCAACGCATTGACATTGGCGTTTTTGGAATGATGGGATTGGGTGGCTGATTGTCCGGATCAAACAGAATATTTTCGGTAATTGTCGATGTAGAATTTCCGGAGAAATCAGGATTCGAAAAATATTCAGCTTTTAGTCCTTTTTTGAGCGTTCCGTTTTCCTGATGTTGAAAGGATGCTGCCGGAATGATTTCCTGTTGGGCCATTTTTCCAACCCATGGCAGTGTTCTGACCTGAATTTTGCTTCCGGCTTTTGCAGTAATTCCTTGAAGTGGAGAAACCGGTTCATTCTTTGAAACACCGCTGTAATCACCAAATTCGCAGGTTGCCGCGTTGATTCCAAAAACTGCAATCGATTTGATTTTATTCCGGTTTAGCGGAAGGATGTTGTTGCTATTTTTAAGCAGTACGATGGATTGCCGGGCAGTCTCCAAAGCAAGTTGCTGATGTTCTGCGTTTCCAATCACTTCAGGAGAAATCTTAGTATATGGATTTAATGACGAATCGTCAAACAAACCTAATTTAAAGCGGGCGCGCAAAACCCTGAAAGCAGCCGTATTAATTTCGCTTTCGGTGACTTTTCCCATACTGTAAGCTTTTGGAAGAAAGTCGCGGTAAATGTAACAATCAGTGCAATAACCGGCACATTCCAGATCGAGTCCGGCTTTGATGGACATGGCGGCAGCATCTTCGCGGGTTGGCGCATAATTGTGCGGTGTATATAAGAAACCCACCGCACCACAATCGGAAACTACATAACCGTTAAAACCCCATTCGTTACGCAGAATATCGGTCAGAAGCCACTTATTGGCTGTGCACGGAACTCCATTAATAGCAGGATAAGCGCTCATGATCGACTGAGCTTTTCCTTCGGTAATCAGCGCTTTGAAGGCAGGTAAATAATACGAACGCAATGCCCGTTCCGACATCACGGCCTTGCATTCAAATCGGTTGTGTTCTTCATTGTTTGCAGCGAAATGTTTGGGTGTTGAAACCACTTTTAAATAGTGCGGATCGTCGCCCTGCAAACCTTTCACAAAAGCCACTCCAATGCGCGAAGTCAGATATGGATCTTCTCCGTATGTTTCCGGAGTGCGTCCCCAGCGCGGATCGCGAGCCATATTTACGGTTGGCGACCAAAAAGCCAACACATCGCTATATTTCTCCTTCTGATTTTTACCCTGATCCAATTCATTCCAGCGTGCACGGGCTTCATCAGAAATGAAGCCCGCGACTTGGTTTATTAAATCAGGATTCCAGGTTGCGGCAAGTCCGATGGCCTGCGGGAAAACAGTAAATTTTCCGGGGCGAACCACTCCGTGCAAGGCTTCGTTTCCATGGTCGTATTTGGCAATTCCAAGGCGGGGAATGGCAGGTGCAACTTCGTGCAACAACTGCATCTTCTCTTCAACTTTCATTTGCGACAGCAGATTATTAACCCGATTGTCGGTTTCTGCCTCCGGATTTTCGTAGATGTCCATCACTCCGTTTTGGTTAAAATCGATCCAGGGTTTTTGCTGGGCAAAAGAGGAAAAAGAAAAAAGAAAAAAAGAAATTAGAAATACCAAATTTGTTCGCATGGTTCTTTTTTTAATAAATATCTGCTTGATTTACTCGGGTGTACGACATTTTTCCCTTTTTGTACCTAACCTTGATTTTTGATCAGGATAGTTTGTGGTTTATAAATTTTCCCACTCACCCCCAAGCCCCGCAAGCAGGGCTTTTCCCCTCTCTACGAGTAGAGAGGGGCGAGGTAAGCGAAGCGCACCGGGGGTGAGTGAAAATGAAGGAAGGGAATTTTGTCGTACACCCATTTACTTCATCTCAATTTTCACCACAGTATCATATTCAACAGGTTTTTGAGGTGAACTTCCAACGGTAATAAACAGGTTGCCCGGTTCATCATTTCCCCACCATGATTTCTGATACGACAATTCTCCGCCAGATTTCAGCAAATAAATATTTTTAACCTTGTCGCCATCAACACCTTTGGCATTCAATTGACCAAGGTTTGGATTCATCCAGTGGGCGTAAATCGTATTTCCTTTTTGGGTATAACGTCCCCAGTCTGGTTTTGCTAAATTGGCTGCACTGCATCCATAAACACTCTCGCCATTTATGGTCATCCATTTACCCACTTCAGTGAGAATATCCACACTTTCCTGAGGTATTTTTCCGCGTGCATCAGGACCAACATTCAGCAACAGGTTGCCGTTTTTGCTCACACAGTTCACCAGGGTTTGAACAATTAATTCAGGAGATTTCCAGTTGTTATCCTGTTCGGTATAACCCCAGCCGCCATTGAGTGTAAGGCAGGTTTCCCATGGCATCGGATTGTTATATTTGTCAATCAGCGGCGCATCAGGAATTCCCTGTTCAGGGCTTTCAAAATCGCCAATTGTTTTCAGCATTCTCCCTTTCGATGAAGTACCTTCGTTGACAGAAAGACGGTTATCCAAAATAATTTCAGGCTGATATTTGCGAATCATTGAAACCAGTTCGGTAGCTTTCCATTTTTCGCCGCTATAATCGTCAAACGAATAATCGAACCACATGACATCCAGTTTTCCGTAGTTTTTCACCAGTTCTTCAACCTGTCCGTGCATGTATTTCAGGTAATTATCCCAGTTGAAAGTGCGCTTGCCATATTCTTTATCGTCGCGTTGCGGATGATTGCCAACATTTGGATAATCGGCATGATGCCAATCGATGAGTGAATAATATAAACCGACTTTCAATCCTTCAGCGCGGAATGCATCCAGGAATTCGCGAACTAAATCGCGGCCTCCGAAGTTTTTGCTGAGTTTATAGTCGGTTAGTTTACTGTCGAACATGCAAAAACCATCGTGATGTTTGACCGTGAGAACTGCATATTTCATCCCTGCGGCTTTGGCGGTTTTTGCCCATGCTTTGGCGTCAAAATCTTTCGGATTAAACTCATCTACATACTTTTGGTAGGTTTCGGTGGATAACCGTTCGTTCGATTTAACCCACTCGCCACGCGCCGGAACAGCATAGACGCCAAAATGGATGAACATACCGAAACGCGCATCGCGCCACCATTGGGTGCGTTTCATTACCTGTTGGTAATTGGTTGTGTACTCTTTTGATGGCGTTTCCTGTGCAAATGCACTGCTGCCGGTTCCTAAAAGAAGAGCCAGACAAAGAATGAATAGGTTTTTCATTGGTTTATTTTTAGATGTTTGAAGTTATAAAATATCTGATTTAAAAATTTATTTCAATTATTATCGATCACAAGCTTTAAGGAAGAAATACTGTTTATCTGCTCAACCCGAACGATATAAATGCCAGACTTCATTGACTTTGTGTCTATTTCAACACTGGTTTGCCAGCTATTTATTTCATAATTAAGTTGCTTAACTAATCTTCCGGCAGACGAAAAAATAGCTATTGAAACCGAACCATTGATCAAGGATTTGAATTCAAGCCGGGCAGATTGCCGTGCAGGATTTGGTGTCAATTTAATATTCGGAGTTGCATAATTAATTTCGAATGCTGAAACTACTCTCACCACATTAAACGTACAGGTATCAGTAAAACTGCCCGTTTTAACGATTGCCTGAATTGAGTCAGTAAGTGAGGTTGCTTTATACGTCGATCCGGAGAAGCTTCCTCCACCAAAAGATTTCCAGGTAAATGCCGGTTGGAACTGCATAGGATTTCCTACCTGATCAAGTGCCTGTGCTGTAAACAGGTAATTGCTTTGAAATTTGATTTCTTTTGGAGGGGCAACGATTTTAACTGAACTCACTAGCTGGACGACTTCAATGGTGTAATAGCGGGTATCACTTAATTCACCCGATTTCCCCTCCAGTTTAAGGATGTGATGACCCGGGTTAAGAGTATTTGAAGCTGAAATGATGAGTTCTGTGCTTTCTCCAGCAACTACATTATTGATTGAAAGTGTAGCAGAAATTCCTTCAGGTATATCTGACAAAGTCAGATTTACTTCACCGTCAAAACCACTATAAGGTAATGGAAATACATTGAATTTCCATTGCTGAGCAACCTTATAATCTGTTTTCATTCTGAAGGATGCATCTGACACGAGAAAATGTTTAAACATACTGCCACATCCTGCTTTCCAAGGTAAAGTGCCTGATTCATAACATCCTGCATCCGGCTTATTCACAATCTGATCGTTAAACGGTGCATAAAAACAGGTGTCGATATACTTTGACGAACCAACCTTCAGAGTATAATCCGAACCTGACGGATTAGTAAAACAGGCATTCATTTCCTGGGCGGTGGCAACCGAAAAATTGTCGACTAAATATGGTAATGTAAGGGAATTGACAATTTTAGCGGAAGAAATATTGTTTAAAACATTTGTTCCTTCTGAAAAAGCAGTTGCGGCACCATTAAAAATCCCATTCTTATTATATTTATCTGCCAGGGCTGTGTTATTAAAAACCCACATGTCACTTGGTTTATTGGGTCCCCAGGCTCCAAAGTTTAGCTGAATTGGCCTTTCTACATTGTAGAACAAGTTGTGGTCGACAATGTAATTGCTTCCAAAATCGAGATAGAATCCGATGGCAAGAAATTTTGTGGAATTGTATACGATGTTGTGGTCAACACGCAGCCACTTACCATCACTGTCGTAAGTATCGAAAGCGCCACTATCGTGGGTTTTAAGCATAAAATCGTGAATAATATTGTGATGAATGCGAGCCATTCCAGGTTTTATTTTTGAAGAATTGGTTATTGCACGAATATTAATTGCCTGTTGGGGAGTATTGTATATCGTGTTGAAGCCAATTTCGTGGTCTTCACT
>JBBQMW010000072.1:0-19538 GCA_038329265.1 Bacteroidales bacterium
ACTCGGCCGCATTGCGAAACCTGACCGATTTCAAATCGGATCAATACGAGCGGACCGATCTGCACCGTTATATCCGGGAACAAATTGAATTGCTGCCTGTTCAGTATCGAACAGTATTAACACTGTTTCATTTGGAAGAGTTTTCGTATCAGGAAATTGAACAGATAACGGGAATGCCCGAGGGAACAATTAAAAGTTATTTGTTCAGGGCAAAAGCTATTTTAAAGGAAAAACTTAAGTTTGTGGTGGATGAGAACAGTTTAAAAATGGTAAAGGAGATTACAAATGAGTAATATAGAACTTGATCAAATGATCGAAAAATCAGTCGGTACCGAACCTGATTTTCAGTTGCCCGCCGACTTTGCCAGCAAAGTGGTAGTTCGTATCGTCCGCCACGAGCAATGGAAAACCGACCTGATGGAATACCTATACCTGACAGGCATTCTGGCTTTTCTGCTTGCGATCGTTTCAGGCACATATTATTGGGTAAACAAAGCATTTATATTGCGTGTTTTCAATACCATTTCCGAGAATTTTATTCCGGTAATACTGATTGCATTCCTTGTAAATTTCATCATTTTTGCTGACCGTGTTCTTTTGCGGTTACTTTTCAGCCGTTGGAAAATAAATGAATAAACAATTTTAAGTTCCGAACTTCTATAATTTCCCGAAATCTTTTCTGCGAACCGAAACTGCAAAATGAAAATGAACACTGAACACTTTTTATTTTCTCGGCTTTTTATTCCTCAGATAGACAATCTGTCCGGCAGCAGGTTCTTCTCCTGATTTCATGCGGTTTCGTCTCAGCAAAGGCTTTAACCTCAGTGCATACCGTTGCGCGATGTAATGCATGGTATCTCCATTTTCGGTCACATGCTGTTTATGTTGTTTGTTCGCTTTTTTGTGCTTCGCGCTGAGATACATGATCTCGTTCACCCGAGGCTGCCGCCCTTTGGCAAAATCGTTGTAAGTATATAATTCCCAATCTTTAAGAGCCAACTCTTTCGAGAGACTTTCATAGGTGTCACCTTCTGTAACCACCACTGTGCGCAATCCGTTACGCATTTCGATTTTGTGTTTTGCGTTGGTTTTACCCAACGGAGCGTTCACGGGTTTAATCTTGTTTGGTGCCGGCTCCTGCACTATTGAAACTATTTGGCGGTTATCTCCATATTCATCGTAAACCGAAAGTTTAAATTCTTCGATAATCTTAATCAGTCGTTCGGCATAGGTCGGATCAGTTGCATAACCTGCTTTCTTTAATCCGTAGGCCCAGGCAGAATAGTCTTTCGGATCGAGTTTGAAAAGAAAGCTGTAACGACTACCGGCCATTAAAAAATTGGAATGATCAATGTAAGATGCTTCGGCATGGGCATATTTTCTGAAACATTCCCCTTTTGCATCGTCATCATGGTATATCTTTTTGCCGGTCCACTCTGCCTTGCATTTTATCCCGAAATGATTATTTCCCTCGGTTGCAAGTCTGCTATTTCCGTTACTTGATTCCCAGCAACCCTGAGCCAGCGTAATACTGGCCGGAATTCCGCTTCGTTGCATTTCAGAAATAGCAAGCTTGTAATATTTCTGAATGTATTCGTCACGGGTAAATTGCTTCTTCTGAGCGAAGGCATTGGTGATTATAAAAAGTGCAATTGCGAAAAAGGAATATTTTAGCATAACTATTATTTGTCGTGTGCTACAAAAATAAGAAAATGTTGTACGTTTTGCTCATTGGCGAATAACAAGTAATAACGTACATTTGGAAAAACTGTTTAAAATGAAAACGACAGAAATCAGAATTATTGTACATGAATTTAAAACTATTGGTGAACTACCTGAAAATGATCAAAATCTACTTCAGGAGGCCAGAAGAATAACAGCCATGGCTTATGCTCCATATTCCGGATTTCATGTCGGTGCTGCCGTTTTACTTGGAAATGGACACATATTTACAGGAAATAACCAGGAAAATTCGGCCTATCCGTCGGGATTATGTGCCGAACGGGTGGCATTATTTTATGCCAATGCAAATTTTCCTGATTCTGAAGTTCGGACTATTGCTGTTTCAGCAGCTAAAAATGGAGTTTTGGTTAACGATGCAGTAAAACCATGTGGCTCATGCCGTCAGGCATTGGCCGAAGCTGAAGTTCGCTTCGAAAAACCCATTCGGATTATATTGGATGGACAGGATTCGATTCTGGTTTTGAATGGTGTGGAAAGCCTTTTACCTTTGAGCTTTTCGAAGAAAGATTTGGCCTCCCCTAACACTCCTAGGTAGAGGTAAAACACTACTAATCAAAGAATTTATATCACTGTTGTCAGCTAAAATTTTAACATTAATATTCCGCTACTCTGTAGCTTACTGGTTCTATCTAAAACATTCTGACTACAGATATTATGCTGCTCTGTAGCTTGGTTTTAAGCGACAGAGTCGTGAAATATTTGTAGAAAAAATGTATACTATGAAATTTAAGCTCCAGCGGTGCGAAATATGTTGAACGCATTGCAATCATTGGGTTATATCTTTTTCTTATGGATTCTTACCGTACACTGGTAAATTTATATCTAAATAGGATTGCACCCGAAGGTACAATCCTCAAACAAAGCACAAGCCAAATTAAAATTATTGAATCTCAATCTGGCGTGACAAATTTTCTTTGTACTCAACTTTTTCAGGAAGTTCGACGATCAAAACCCCGTTTTTGTGTCATGCCGATATTTCAGAATTAATTTCATTGAGAATGACATTTTTTTTGAAAATGTTTGGTTTGAACCTTTAAAAATTTACTTTTGCCCCATCAATTTACGCAATGGGGTGCCTTCCTGACGAAAGTCGGGGTAATTACAGGCTGAGATCACACCCACCGAACCTGATACGGATAATGCCGGCGAAGGGATGGCGAAAGGGAATTACTTGCCTCATTGGTTATTTATTAACCATTTAAAAGACAAAAATGAAACGGATTTATTTGACATTGCTCTTGCAATGTGCGGTGTTTTTGGCAATCGCCCAATTTACGCTAAAAGGAACAGTGAAAAACGAGGCTGGTGAACTGCTTTCAGGAGCCAATTTGACGATTTCAAACAGTTTCAGTAAAACTGCAACCGATGGGTATGGAATGTTTCTATTCAAAAACCTGAAAGCTGGAAGTTACCAGCTAACTATTTCTTACGTCGGTTACCAAAAACAAACCAATGATTTAAAAATCGCGGACAATCAGAATTTGGACATCATCCTGAAGCAAGACATCATCCTGACCGAAGAAGTTTTGATTTCGGCCAGCCGGGTTAAGGAAAAGACCCCGGTTGCTTTTACGACAGTCGAAAAATCGCAAATCAGTGATAACAATTTGGGGCAGGATATACCTTATCTGCTCAGTCTGACTCCTTCTTTTGTCAGCACATCCGACGCGGGAACTGGTGTGGGATACACAAGTTTCAGGATTCGTGGAACCGACATGAACCGTATCAACGTTACGGTAAACGGAATCCCGATGAACGATGCCGAATCGCACGGAACATGGTGGGTCGATATTCCCGATCTGGCCGCATCAACCGATAACATTCAGGTGCAGCGCGGAGTTGGAACCTCGACCAATGGAGCGGCGGCTTTCGGTGCTTCGATTAATCTTCAAACCACCACCATCAACAAAGATGCATCGGCAGAATTTAGTTCGGCTGCCGGTTCGTTCGGAACTCTTAAAAATTCGGTAGGCGTGAGTTCAGGCCTGATCAAGGAAAAATTCACTTTTGATGCCCGCCTTTCAAAAATCAGCTCCGACGGTTTTATCGACCGTGCAACTTCTGACCTGAAATCATTTTTTGTTTCCGGAGGATATTTTACCGAAAATTCGATTCTGAAAGTCAATATTTTTTCAGGATTGGAAGACACCTATCAGGCATGGAATGGTGTGCCGTCGGTTCGTTTGAACAACGATCAGGCCGGAATGCAGCGCTATGCCGATCATTATTTGTATTCGCAGAAGCAAGTTGATGAGATGGTTGCCTCCGACAGCCGGACCTACAACCTGTACACCTACGAAAATGAGATCGACCATTATCAGCAGGATCATTATCAGTTGCTTTTTTCGCATCAGTTCAGTCCGGAAACAAATCTGAACATGAGCGCATTTTATACGGCCGGGAATGGTTATTACGAACAATATAAGGAAGATCAGGATTTGGAAGACTACCTGATTAGTCCACCATTAATTGGCGGTGAAACTGTTGAAACTTCGGATCTGATTCGTCGGAAATGGCTGGATAACGATTTCTACGGAATAACCTTTTCGGCGAATCATAAAAAAGAAACCGGCGAATTCACTTTTGGTGGTGGCTGCAATGTTTATGATGGAAATCATTTTGGAAAGGTAATCTGGATGCGAAATGCCGGAACTTCTGAAATAAACGATGAATGGTATCGGGGCACAGGCTTGAAAAAAGATCTAAACCTGTTTGCCAAATACAACTTCAAACTGGCTGAAAAGCTGAATATGCTTGCCGATATCCAATACCGAAAAATTGATTACGAAATTGATGGTACCGACGACGACCTGCGCAATATCACTCAGGTGCATCGTTTTAATTTTTTCAATCCCAAAGTGGGAATTTATTATCAAATCAGTGAAAAGCAAAACCTGTATTTCAATTTTGCACGTTCGAACCGCGAGCCCAACCGCAACAATTATGTGGATGCCGACCCACAAGGAAAACAGCCCGAATTTGAAACGCTGAACGATTTCGAAGCAGGATACAAATACACCACCAAACGGCTGGCTTTCGTGGCAAATGCCTATTACATGATGTACCGGAATCAATTAATCCTGACCGGCGAAATCAATGATGTGGGTGCACCAATCATGGTTAATGCGGACAAAAGCTACCGCACCGGAATTGAACTGATGGCCGCGATGAAACTGACTGATAAACTGAAATGGGATGTGAATCTGACCCTCAGCAAAAATAAAATCAAGGATTTTACTGAATCAGTTGATGACTGGGACAATGGCGGACAAGTTGAAACCCAACTGGGTACTACCGACCTGGCTTTTGCTCCTGAAATGATTGCCAACAGTCAGTTTAACTGGATGTTTGTCAAAGGATTAACAGTCAGTTTGCAATCATATTCGGTTAGCAAACAATACATCGACAATACTTCGAGCAACGACCGGAAACTGGACGGCTACCTGTTGAATAATTTAAAATTCACCTACAATGTTCCTCAGAAATTTGCCAAAGAACTGAACCTACACCTGATGGTAAATAACATGTTCGATACCAAATATGAGAGCAATGCGTGGATTTATTCATACATCTACGAAAACGGAAAACGCTTTGCTATGGACGGATATTTTCCACAGGCCGGAATCAATGTAATGGCCGGGTTGAATATAAAATTCTAATAATCAGATAAAAGTCAATAAATAACCACCCAGCGAGCCACCCAAAACGATTAAAGCAGAGTTTATATTTTTAAACCCAAGGATCAGCAAAATACTTGCAGCTGCAATTGACAATGTTCGCCAGTCGGTAATTGTTTCTTTACCCATCGCAAAACAAACAGAAACAATAATAGCGACAGAGGCAACATTGACTGCATCAAGGAAAACCGAAAATAGAACAGAATTGCGCATCTTTTTCACCAGCGGATTCAGTAATGCAACAAAAATAAAGGCTGGAAGAAAAATTCCAATGGTTGAAACGATTGCGCCGGTCAGTCCATTAATTTGATAACCGATAAAGGTAACTGATGAAAAAACTGGTCCCGGAGTGAACTGTCCGACGGCAATCGCATCAATTAGTTGTTGCCGCGAAATTATTCCGGTGGATACCAATTCTGTGTCGAGGAAGGCAAATAACACATAACCACTACCATAAAGTATCGCTCCAATTTTCAGAAAGATTAAAAACAAATTAAAATTGGTGGCTGCAAAAAATGTGGTGCCCGAAACTTGAAAAAAGGTGAAAGGGAAAATACTTTTTGTTGTTCCGGAATCTTTATTTCGGAATGAAGTCAGCAAGATTGCAAGAAACCCAGCACCAAACATCAGGTAAATTTCATTAAAACTGAGTAGTGAAAATGCCAATACACCCAGCCCGATTAGCACAAGTTCAACCGATTTCAATGACTTTCGGGCCAAGGGAAATACTGCTCCAAGAATGATGGCGATAATGGCAGGTTTAATACCGTATACAAAAGGCTGTAGCTCGGGGAGCTGGCCATATTGCTTATAAAGCCAGGCAAAAACACCGGTAATAAGTACTGCAGGCAGAATGAAACAAAGACCAGCAACAATGAGTCCTTTCCAACCAGCCCGTTCGTGTCCGATATGAATAGCCATCTCGGTGCTGTTGGGCCCGGGAATTAGGTTTGTAGCGCCAATCAGGTCAAGAAAATGTTGTTCAGTCAACCATTTTCTTTTGGTCACAACTTCGGACCGCATCATTGCAATATGAGCCGCCGGACCGCCAAACCCAGTCACTCCAAGCTTTAAAAATAACCCGGCAACTTCTCTCAGATTACTTTTGCTCATTCGCCTTTCATTCATAGTATTGATTACTTCTTCTGATGCTGCAAGAACCAATCAAATAAACCGGCATCGCCATAGGCATAAACCCAGGCATCAACATGTCCACCCTCGGGCAAAACGGTATAAACCACATCGGCACCAATCTTTTTTAGGGCCGCAACCATTTGAGCTGATTCTTGCTCCGGAACAGCATCATCTTTTATACCATGAAAAACCCAAACCGGAATATCTTTTAATTGGTCAGCCAAAATTGGAAGACCACCACCGCAAATGGGTGCAATGGCAGCAAAATAATTGGGATAAGCCATCGCCAAATCCCATGTTCCATAACCACCCATGCTCAGCCCTGTCAGGTAAACCCGGCTTTTGTCGATGTTATAATTAGCCAACACATCGTCGATCATTCCTTTCAAAATATATGAATTCCACCATTGCCCCTCGGGGCATTGAGGCGACAAAACCACAAACGGGAAGTCAGGATTTTTCTCTACAATAGCTGGAGGGCCCCAAGCTTTTACCTTATCTAAATCGTTTCCACGTTCACCCGAACCATGCAAAAAGACAATCATCGGCGAAGGTTTTCCTTCTTTCGAATAATCTTTTGGTAAAAACATCAGGTAATTAATTTCTGCCTGAACGGAAGTTTTCATTTTCTTCTGAACTTCTTGTCCTACGGAAGGAACAACGATCATCAAACAAAACAGACTGAACAATGCCATTGATTTCATAGCTGGTGGTTTTTAATTATTGGTTCATTTCTTTCAAAATCTTCTCAACTTCCGCTTCGGTTTTGTGAAGTTTGTCTTTGCAAATGGTGATCAGAGCCGAAACGCGGGTTACCTGTTCCGAAAGTTCATCTACATCCAGTTCTTCGTTTTCAATTTTCTCCAGGATCTCTTCAATTTCGGTAATTGCTTCTTTGTAAGTTACTTTTTTAGTTGCCATATTTCCTATTTTATAGTTTCAAGTTCCAAGTTCCAAGTCTGGCTTGATGGATCGCGGACGAATCCTTCATTATTCAGGCTTCTATTTTCTTGTTTCTTAGTTGTTATTTCTTATTCGAAATTGATTATTGGTTATTGAATATTGGATATTCTTTATTTTTTAATTCTGGTGGTTTTTTCAACTTTACTTTCAACGGTTCCGTCGCTAAGTCGAGTTTCAATCAAATCTCCAGATGTAATTTGATTGACCGATTTTACAATCTTCCCATTCAGCATTGTCAGTGAATATCCACGTTTCAGGATATTTTGCGGATCGACCAGACGCAATTTTTCCTGAAATAAAATCAGATTTTTCTTTTCAGCACGAATTTGCTCAGTCGCCTGTATTTTGATTAAATGCTGAAATTGATTCAGCAGGTTTTTATTTTTATGAACCTGTCCGCGAAATACAAAGTTCAACTTTGTTCCGGATTGATCGAGCAAATGGTTTTGCCTGGTAACAAATTTCCCAGTAATGTTTTGCGTCCCAACCACCAGTTGTTTCAGATCATTTTGCTGATTCTTCAGGAAAGTCTCCGTTCGGTTTGCCAGTTGAATGCGCGCAATATTCAGCCTGTTTTGTTGTGCAACGATCATTTGATTAACCAAATCATTTAGCTGATCAACTGCTTCGTTAAGCCGGTCTTTATTGTCCTCCAGCTGATTGCTGACCAGTTCAGTAAAATGTTTTTCAAGCTCTTTTAATTCCTGCGAGAAACGGAGCGCCCCACCAATGAGGAATTCAGCTACCGCAGTAGGCGTTTTCATTCGGGTATGCGCCACCAAATCAATCACGGTATCGTCCTTGTCGTGACCAATTCCGGTAATTACCGGCAACGGAAACTGAGCCACATGAAAAGCAAGTTCGTACTGATCGAAACAAGCCAGGTCAAGTTGTGCGCCTCCACCACGAATAATCACCACTGCATCAAACAAATCTTCGTATTCATAAATCAGATCCAACGCACTCATGATGCTGCGTGGTGCTTCGTTGCCCTGCATCACTGCCGGAAATAGTTTGGTGTAGAAAACAAACTGATGAACATTGCTATGCAACTGATCCAGAAAATCCTGCAATCCAGCTGCCGTAGGCGACGAAATTACAGCAATTCGCTGCGGAACAAGCGGCAATTCGAGTTCTTTGTTCATCTCGAAAACCCCATCTTCCTGAAGTCGGCGAATAATTTCACGTCGCTGACGCGCCAAATCGCCTAACGTATAAACTGGATCGATGTCGCGGATATTCAGACTAAAACCATACACTTCGTGGTATTCAACTTTGGCTTGCAACAGCACTTTCAGTCCTTCAGTAAAAGTTTGTCCGGTAGTTGTTTCAAAGTATGGTTTGAGCATCCGGAACGTGTATGACCAAATGGTTGCGCGACAACGGGCAATCACCGTATCGGTTCCTGATTCGGTTTCCACCAAATCGAGGTAACAATGCCCGCTGCGGTTCACCGTCATCTCACTGATTTCGGCTTTCACCCAAACAGGCATTGCGAAAGTGGTATCCAGACTGCCTTTTACCTGTCGCTGTAACTCGAAAAGAGAAAGTTGCTGATCGTTCATTAAAAAGTTTCAAGTTTCAAGTTCAAAGTTTCAAATTGTGTACTGCAGGTCATACTTTTAAAATTAATCAGTTTATTTTCAAAAGTTTAACCCGCTCTTCTTTCCCTCCGGAACGAATGCTCAGAATCAACATTCCCTGAGGCAAGTTCGATAGATTATTCACCAAAACCTCTGCTGTGGTTTTGAAAGTTGATTGGTAAAGACAATTTCCCTGAAGATTGAATATGCTAATTGTACAGTTTTCGCCGAGCCTCTGATTTTGATTTTCGATAAGAAGATATTCGCTGAAGGGATTGGGCGAAACCAAAATGCCAGTTTCCGATTTTAAATCGTTTGAGAAATTCAATTTCAGATAATTATCAGCTTTTTCAAAATCAGGAATGCCATAACCCAACAATGAATCGGGCGCGTTATACAGATGGGCACTTTGTTCAATAGCCATTTTTAATTGACTGACATTTGCATACGGGTTGGACTGTAACAAACAAGCTCCCATTCCGGCCAAAACCGGCGACGAAAAAGATGTTCCGCTTGAATAGCCAAGGATTCCGCTACCGGTAACCAAATAAGTACTCGAACCCAAAGCTACTACATTGGGTTTTACTGCGCCACCAAAAGCAGGGCCAACCGAACTGAATGAAGCTCGAATTCCGCTTTTGTCAACCGCCCCAACCGCAATTACATTTTCACCATCGGAAGGCACAATTATACGCTTCCAAACATCATTTCCCTCATTACCGGCACTGTTAAAAACCAGAATCCCTTTTCGAAAAGCCATATTTGCAGCCTGCGTTGCTCTGGATGATTTTCCATCCAAATCAGAATAGCTATGATTCATTTTAGGATCTTCAAATTCATAGTATCCCAGGGAAGAATTGATTACATCCACTCCAACACTATCAGCCATTTCAGCCGCAGCCACCCAATTGTCTTCTTCAATCAGATATTCCGAGGAGGTATCTTCTGAGCGGAACAGGTAAAAGGAAGCATCGGGCGCGGTGCCAATCAGGTCGTTGGGTTGATTTCCTCCCATGCACGACAAAACACTCATCCCATGAGAATGCTGCTGATAAATATCCGATTTCGGATCGACAAAATCGTGAGTCCCCAAAATGCGATTGGAGGCTCGCAGACTGTCGAATGCCATAATTTCGTCAACATGCCAAAAACCGGCATCGAGTATTGCAATTTGAATTCCCTTTCCACGGAAGCCCTGACGGTGAAGATATTGACCGTTTAATTGTGTCAACTGGCTAATGGCATTACCGTAATTTGCCGCATCATAGCTAACTTCTTCATCACTGAATTTATGCTGGACCGATTTTAATAAATTTGCTGGCCGGGTAAGTTCAACATTGCCCACAAACGCAAGCGCTTGCAGTTGTTTAATCAAAGCTGTATCGGAAGTTCGTACCGTTAACCCGTTCAGCCATTTCGAAGTATGTACAATTTCAAGTCCGAGTTTTTTCAGACTGTCTAAATAAACCGAAGAAACAGGAAGGTCGGTTTCGTCAATAACAATGTGCTGCCTGTTGCGGCGGTCGATGGCGCGCTGCGACAAAAAGGCCTCCGGATGATCAAGCTGAAAAGCAGTTCCGTTTTTGTCTTTCAACTGCACCCAATACGAACTTTGAGTCAGACTTTGGCCAAATGATACAACTTGGAGAAGTACAATCAAACAGAAAATGAGAATAGAAAACTTTCCTTTTCCCCTTTTTTCGAATGACTCTTTCGCAATGACTTGTTCCACATCGACAGGCTCAATGCAATGCTCTATTCTGAAAATCTGATCAGCTATCATGGGTTGGTATTAACGATTTTGCATCAATTGCATGTATTCCTCCGGATTTTGCATATATTTTTCGGGATCCGGAATATTGTCCAACTTCGTTTTAAAAGTTTCCCTCCGCACTTTATCAATACTATCCTGAACTTCAGGATTAAGCAACTCACCCTGTTTATATTTCAATGTATACAATATTGCACCGCTCGCATTGTAATAAATCCAGTCTTTATCGCGTAAATCGCTGGTGTAAAATGCGTCCATTTCCTGAATTTCGTTGGAGAACCAAGTTCTGAAATTCCCATTTCTGAGTCCTCCGGAATAATTGCATTCCAGATAAGGCTTTCCATCCTGAAAATAAGAACGGTAAATTCCGTTTAACTGATCGTTTTGCCAATTCGATTCTTCCAGTAATTCGCCGGTTTTGTAATGTCGTTTACTTATTCCGTTTTTCAATCCGTCGAGATACGTTTCAGTAGATACAACCTTCGAGTCTAAAAGATAAGTCCATTCCCCGGTTTTCTTTTGTCCCGAATATTTTCCTTTTGCGATCAGTTTACCTTTTTCATCAAACAATTGGGCATCCGAAATTTCGCTGCCCTCCACAATATTCAACACAGCTTTTAGTTTCCCGTTCGGATGAAATCGTTTCATTTCGCCCACCGGCTTATCGTCTTTAAAGGTAGCCTGATACAACAACTTTCCTTCAACATCATTTTTTGTCCAGAAACCTTGCTTTCTTCCCTGTACATCCATCTGGTTTACAGTATTCTGAGCCAATATATTTCCTGAAAACAGGATAAATAAAATAACAATCAATCCACGCATAATTTCTTTAATTTTTCAAACCCCTAAGTTAAAGATTTATTTGGCCGAAAAGGTTTCGCAAAAATGGTAAAACTATTTTTGTACATTTCTTGCATCATTAACATACTTCGTAAATTTTTAATGTCTGAACTATCTTTCCCTCAATCTGGAGTAATCAAGCTTGTGCGGACTTCCAGCGAAAATACTGATTTTCGGATACTGATCACTGCACTCGATGAGGACTTGTACCTTCGCAATGGTGAAGGTCAATTGATCTACCGGCAATACAATCAGGTCGATCACATCAATCATGTGGTGGTCATTTATAGTGGTGACCTTCCGGTTGGTTGTGGCTGCTTTAAAAAATTTGATGATGAAACCGTTGAAATGAAACGGATGTTTGTTTTGCCTGAAATGCGGGGAAGAAAACTGGCAGTACAACTGCTTCAGGAATTGGAGAAATGGGCCGTTGAAGAAGGTTATACAAAGGCAGTTCTCGAAACCGGCCTCCGGCAGGTGGAAGCCATCCGTTTATATACCGTTGCCGGGTATATTTTGACCGAAAACTACGGACAGTATGTGGGTATGGCAGACAGTATTTGCTACGAAAAATCATTAAAAGCTACCTGAAGATTCTTTTATCGAATGGAAACTTCTCGATTGAAACAATCCTTATTTTAACAAAATCGATATGATTTGGATTGATAAGTAAGTTATAGTCACCTTGTGTAACTGCAGACGGAATCTGTAAAACGCACTGTTTATTCGAGGATATAAATTGGTCACCAACAATTTGAGTAGACGTCGGATGTGGAAATGCATTCCAGTCGACAGGTAATTCGGTTAGACTAAGCTTCATCATTGAAACATCATCTGGAATAAACAATGCCATCATAAAATAATCATCAGGAAGGGTAGCCAAGGTAAAATGGACTGCAATTTCTGCCATGGCAAGCGATCTGTTCGATGCAGAATAAATAATTTCAACACCAATTGAATTCCATCGTGCTCCTTTTATTGCAGCTCCTTTTCCGGAAAGGACAGTTGCAAATTTTTCGCGCGTTAGCCTAAAAGCCTCCATCTTTAAACTAAAATTCCGTAATTAATTCGTGTCAACTCGCTAATCACCAAATCTTTTCCATAAGAATCTTTGAGCAAATCCATCGGTTTCAGTTGCCCCAATGCAAAATTTGGAGTATCGAGCCACAACTTGAATTTGTCCATGTTACCAAAAACATCTAATCCAACACTGGTCACCTCCGACATTTCAATTATTTTTTCGGATTGATTTGGCTTAAACTGTTTCGAAGATTGTTTGTAACGCTGTAACGATTTGGTGGATAAATCAAGAAAATTTGCCCAGTCATTCTCGCTGAAAGGGGTATAATCTTGAATGACATCGAATAAAGAATAAGGAATGCCATCTCGGATAGCAACAATGATTAACATCTTATTGGCAAGAAAATCAGAATACGTCAAATCATTCTTTACTGACACATATTTATTTGCATTCAGTGAGTGTTTGAAGAGTGAGGCAATCTCCTTGTCTAATTTTTGTTCAATATTCATTTTAATTGTCTTCACAATGACCATTTTTGACATTTGTCTGTAAATATAGGACAAATTTCCAGATTTTTGAATTTATCCTGTATTTTTTAGTGAGCGGGTGACTCAAAGTCACCCGCTCACTAAAAATCTCATCAAAAAAAAAGGCTGGAACTTTCGAACCAACCTCTCATCATCAAGAAATATTTTCTTAGATACGTTTTTCTTTGATACGGGCTTTCTTGCCGGTAAGAGCACGTAAATAATACAGTTTTGCGCGGCGTACCCGACCTTTTTTGTTTACTTCAATCAGGTCGATAAATGGTGAATACAATGGGAAGATACGTTCTACCCCAATGCTTCCAGACATTTTGCGAACAGTAAAAGTTTTGGTTACATCGGTACCTTTTACCTGAATAACTACACCACGGTAGTTCTGGATACGCTCTTTGTTACCCTCACGAATCTTGTAGTGAACGGTAATGGTATCTCCTGCTTTAAATTGCGGTTGTTCTTTCGTTTCAACAGCAAATGCGTTTTGTGCTACTTTAATTAAATCCATTTTCTTTAGTTTTAGTGGCAATATTACATCAAATCAATGAGTAAGAGATTGCGGAAATGTGGCGCAAAAATAATAAAATTATTCACGCACCAACCATCACCTACAAAAAGACTTGCACTTTTTTCTGAAATTAGTGACTCGGTGCGCCAATCATTTTCAAATGATCAACGGTTTGGTCAACAATCACCTTCTTCCACCAATCCGGATAACCCGGTTGATCAGGCATTGGAGGCATTCCCGTTTCGGTACGAACAAAAATTCCGTCTTTTTCTTTCTTGATGTTTCCATCCATGAATTTCACAAACAGGAAGTGCGACAATTTTTTCCATTCACTGGTCATTCCATTGGCCTGATTCACCGAATAGTCAGTCAGAAACTGAAGTGTTTCCTTCTTTTTGCCTCCATTCCATAAATTCTGTGCAGCTAAATCTACACTCGGTGTGTAGGCTACAAATTTATCTTCCAGACTTTTCTGAATCTTCAAAACATCAGGAATCATGGCATCATAACGCAAATAAGTAAAGTTCGAAACCACATTGAAAGTCCAAAAAGCAGATGTTTCAGAGAAAGTGAGCATATCGCCGTTTCCAACTTTAAAACACTCCGGAGTTTGGGTAATTCCGCAATAAATTGGGACATAGCAGGTGCTGTATGCATCGTCGACACCAAACCAAAGTATCCCGCCAATCGGGTTGGGCAACCACGAACGCGACTGAGTCACAAATGAAAATCCGGTTTGCTGTGTTGAAATTGCCCGTTCGTTGACATAGTTCACCGAATCAACTTTGAAGGTTAACGGTCTCCAGCGGTATGGCAATTTAAACGGACCGGCGCCAATGTCCTTGGTCATGTCCAAAGCAGTGCCTTCATAATGATCGCGCATCATGCCCATTACGTCCTGAACGGAAAGTTTTTTATCAGGCTTAATCCAAAGAGGCATCCTGTTCGAAGGAAATTTGTTCTCTCCATCGTGCTTTACATTTCCAAGCGCATATTCTTCGTAAGGTTTCATTCCTGAAAATACCTTATTGAAACCTGCAAAAACGCGGGCGTCGCTGAAACGGGCGCCGCTAAAATCAACCGGAGCATAAATATCGGAGAAACTAAAATCTTTATTCTTACCATCGAACCACCCTTTTTCGCGGGCAAAAGCAATCACATCTTTCGAAAACAAGCAATTGGCTTCGTCATTCATCGGGAAAGTCGTAATCCGGGCCTGATTGGCATGACCGCTGATGTATCCGTCCGGAATGCGCTGGGCAACCCAAACAGCACCTTTTTCGCCTTCGCCTTTTCCGATGATCTCCATAATCCAAACTTCATTCGGATCGGAAATCGAAAACGATTCTCCGGAACTGGCATATCCGTATTTATCCATTAAATCGGCAATTACCTGGATGGCATCGCGAGCCGTTTTTGCACGTTGGAGCGAAACATAGATCAAACTGCCGTAATCCATAATTGCACCCGACTGTTTTCCCAATTCTTC
Organism: Bacteroidales bacterium; assembly: GCA_038329265.1. Taxonomy (GTDB): domain Bacteria; phylum Bacteroidota; class Bacteroidia; order Bacteroidales; family Prolixibacteraceae; genus Aquipluma. The sequence goes on from JBBQMW010000072.1 coordinate 15,269, forward strand.
GCGTCCTCCATAAGTAGTTTCGCCTAAAGCAACCTGGTATTCGTTCATATTTCCAACCACGCTGAACGTATGCGAAACCTGAGGAATTCGCCCCAAAAACTTACCTGTATCCCACTCTGTAATATCCCGCATGGCATCTGCAGTATAATCCATGGCAGGTTGGTAATACAATTCGCCATACAAGGTATGCGAATCGGCAGCATAGGTAATCATGGTTGAACCATCAACTGAAGCCCCTTTTGTAATTAAGAAATTGGTACAGGCCAGTGAACTTTGCAGTCCCAAAATCGTTGCAAAAAGCGACAGGAAACAAACGCGTTGAATATTTTTGATCATTTTGAACTATTTGATTTTGTTTTGAACTGCCACAAATGTAATTATTCCTGAATTACAAAAATGCGATCAGGGTTAAGCCGACAAAGAAGCCTGATTTCAGGCAAATGAAACATGAGAAAGGTCAGGGAAAAGTGATCAGGGGATTGTCACAGTGACGAGTTCTCAAGGAATAGAATGTCTGTCGAGAATATGATTTACTGCACTTGATAAGAATGGTTCTATCCAAATAAAAAATCGAATTAATCAACTGGTACAAATTGTATAAAATCCCAGTATAAGGCACCGTAAGTTATTGATACAAGTTTTATGCGATGTTCAGAAGTTGTTTCAAAATCACCATCGGCAATCTGCTGATTACCACCTTTAGGTCCATCGTACCAGTATGAACTAAGTTTTCCATCAAGATATACTTGGAAATTGGAATTTAAATTATATACCCATGGAGAACCATAAATTATTTTGTATTTCCCTTTAATTACTTTTGGGAAAGTCACTTCAATTTCCCAGAATCCCAGCATAAACAAGGCATCATATTTTATTAGCGGAGTAGGAATATCATGAGTTTTATAATAATATCCCAGAAAGTCGCCTTCAAATTTTATTTTCTCGAATGAATTTTGGCCATCATTCCATTTCATATAATACTTGCCAAACCAGTCACCTTGTCTGATTTCAGGAAAATCGGTAGTTTCCATGGTTATGGTCATCCTTTCCGGGGTAATCACCGGAAGCAAATTGTTTATAATATGAATAGCACCATTTTTTGTAGGAATATTTGATTTCCCGATATAAAAGCCGGTATATTTTTGGGTTTTCGAAATTAAATTCAGCTTGTAATCATTGTCAACCGTGACTGAGATGTAATTGTCCATCGAAAGAATGGGATATAAGGTTGAAGTGAAATCGGATAAATAGTTGGTTCGGTTCATACAGTGGTACTCCATGTAACGATAGAATCCATTGTTAAGCTGCATGATGTCAGAAGGACCGGTTTCTCCCTCAGCAGCATATTTTTTAATAAGGTCACCGACAGAGTTAATTCCCATTCTGTTGTACAGAGTGTCTGGAACGGCAAGTATCGTAAAACGGCATCGTACATGCTTTTTCCCATAAGGAAAACTTATTTTTGAAAGTGTATCCTGAATACCGGTAAGCCGCAATCCTTCCGTAAAAATTGATAAACCCGGATCATTTTTCAGAACTTCAAAAACATTTTTAGATAGCGGATCCAACACCTGATCAATCACATCGATAAGTCCATTGGCCAGCTCAATATCCCGTTTAATGATTTTTGAATATTTATTCAGGATAATGTCGGAACCCTGAAATTCGGTAGCCACAAAATCACCAATAGCATTTGTATCTCTAATTGCACCAAGGCCAAAGTCACCAGTAGTTATTTCATTTGATATAATATGATTCATTACAAGCTCTCTTTGGAATTCAGGCGTGAAATCCATAAGTGAATTTACATTTTTTTGCTTGTAATATTTGAACATCGCCTCATTGTTTGGAAGCAGAATGGTATAAGGACCGCGTACATTTAACAGCGCACCAAAGCCAGTTACTTCAACCAACCGGGCAAACTCCGAAAAGTCGGGATTACTAGCAATATATTCGCCAGCACCTTGTTGTTTAGATTTTACGGTCCACAACTGTGGTTCTTGTGTACAGCTGCTAATCAGCAAGCTGGAAAAAAGCATGTAAAGAAATACTAACTTGTATTCATTCATAATTCTGAAAGGAGATGTTGGAGTCATAAGGTTGAATTAGTTTGGTTTGGTCAGGCATTCATTAGTTAGTTTCCACATAAATCTATGGTTTTACTTTTCTGCCTACTGAATGGCATATGAAAAGCAATCAAATGAACGAAGATTTTTTTGATTACCAATAAAACAATTGCATTAATCATTTCTTAAACAAGCCAACCGTCAGACAAACCCAACCTGCCACAAAAGCCAGTCCACCAAAAGGAGTGATTGCTCCCAAAACTTTAATTCCTGAAATGGAGAGCGCATATAAACTTCCGGAGAATAAAATGATTCCAGCTGCCAGGAGAATGCCAGACCAATTCAGCCACTTCGATTGAAAATGAAACCCGATCAATCCAATAAGCAACAATCCAAGTGCATGATAAAACTGGTATTCGACCCCGGTTTTATACACCGCCAGCATTTCGGGTGACAAGCTATTTTTTAGTGCATGTGCGCCAAAAGCACCCAACAAAACAGCCAATGCCATAAAAATTGCGCCTGCTAAAAGTATAATTCGGTTGTTCATGATAACTTAAATTTAATGGGAAAATAAAGAAACATTCTTTTGATGACCTATGCAATTTCGTCCGAAAGAAATTCAATGCTTTTATCGACTCTTCCCGCGGACAATTTCCATCGCTTCAAAATATCTCTATAAATATTACACTCCTCCGGAGTTCCTCTTTACTGAAGACCACTATTCCAATGCAGGCGAAATTTATTCTAAATCCAAAATTATTTTCAGATTTTCCTTAATTTTTGAGTTAAGATTGGCAGGAATAGTACCAACCATTCGGATCAGTCTTTTGTTATCGATTGCACGAATTAGATCAATCAAAATATCACTTTCTTCATTTAATCCACAACAACCTTTCTTTAGGTGAACTCTCAAGATCTCACTTTCGCTTTGAACATTAGTTGATATTGGACAAATAATAGTGGATCCATGGTGTTTATTCAAGAGATCAGTCTGAACAATAAGAACAGGTCTTATTGTTCCAGGTTCTGTTCCGATAATGGGGTTGAGATCGGCAATCCAGATTTCATATTGATTAGCTTTCATAATCAATCATCTCAAATTCATGAAGAACATTTAACGGCTCATCTCTAACAAGTTTTGATTCATTTTCTAATCTGGAGGCTAACAATTTTCTTTTCTGATACTTGTTATAAAAGTCTAAGGCATCGTTTATATACCTGTTTCTGGATTTTTTAATATGATTGATTACTTGTTCGGTTTCAGTAAAAACCGAATCATCTAATTTTAAAGAAATTGTTTTCATATACTGCATTTATAAGTAACACAAAGGCATATACTATTAATAAATACTCAAGATATTTCTTTTTTTCATACACTACAGCTTGGTGCATGTTATGGAGCAGATTTCGGAGAGCGTCAGCGTTCGCAGGACGAAGACGTTCAAGAAAGGGCAGAGACAACGCACCGCACGAACCAATGCTGGCGCGAATTTGAAATCCTTGCCATTGCTTCAATAAATAGGAATTCAAGCATCCTTTTTTCTCCGATAGAATCGACAGCCCAAATATATCGGTATTGTTCAGCCCTGATAACCAAACCTTGTTCAACCAGGCAAGTAAAATTAATCTTTTTTCTCTTTTGCCTGTATCCACGCATTCGCATGATCGGCTGATACCGGTTTTACCAGAATTTTACCTGCCGCATCCAACAAAAACATCGTGGGCGTGCCAAAAACATAATAGTCCAGGGCAGCTTTGCCTTCCCAGCTTTTATAATCACAACTGCTGATCCAGGCGAAATCTTTGGTAAACGCTGCATATTTCTCCTTGTCAGTGTCTAAGGAAATCATTACAATTTCCAGATCATAATTACGCTTCCACGACGTATAAAAATTTTTCAATTTAGGGATATCCTCCACACATTTAGGGCACCAACTGGCGCCAAAAACCACCAGCTTATACCTGGCTTTAACATCCGATAGTTTTGCAAAGGGCTTGCCTGGGCTACTAAACTCAATATCAGGAGCGGAATTTCCTATTTTCATCGCCCGATAGGCCTCAAGCTGCCTGGCTAAGTCATTGTCAATCGTGCAACTCACTTCATTCAGTACTTTTAATGCCAGGTATTCTGATGCCGGAAATAAACTGTGCTGTTCGAGCAAGCCGAAAAGATGATCAGTTACTTCATTCAGTTTCTGCTC
>JBBQMW010000073.1:0-19403 GCA_038329265.1 Bacteroidales bacterium
TTCGTTCCCTATTCGTTCCACAATAAAACACAAACCGCTTAACTATCAATCAGTTAAGCGGTTTTTCAGTAGTCTCACCGGGAATCGAACCCGGATCTACGGTTTAGGAAACCGCTATTCTATCCGTTGAACTATGAAACCTTATTAGGAAACTGTCATTAGTAAAGTCATGATGACTTTTTTCTAATGACTGTTGACTCTTTCCTCCTTTTTCAGGCTGCAAAAATATGCAAATATGCTGTTTATGCAACGACCTTCGAACAAATTTTTCCGGGATGGGTTTGATCCTTGAAAGTACAAATTCAAAGAATTGGAGAATTCAATCGTGCTGACAAAGAAAGATTATAAGAACAAACATTATAAATTAGTTAATTTAACGAACTTTTTTAGGTTCTCATGCCTGTTAACTTTACTTTTGCGGGGCGAATAAAAATGAATCTATTATTAAAATAAAAATCTGTTAATCTATGAGCAATTTACTGACTGCCTCTATTGGACGGAAACTCCTGATGAGTGTTTCAGGTTTGTTCCTGATTTTGTTCCTCTTTGTGCATTTACTTCTGAATTCATTTCTGCTGCTCGATGGAGTGCTTGGATTTGAAACAGGTCAGATGTTTAACGCCGGGGTTCATTTCATGGGAACCAACCCTTTGATTAAAGTAATTGAGCCAACATTGGCTTTAGGGTTCTTAGTACACATCATTTATTCAATCATTCTGACCCTTCAGAACATGAAAGCACGTGGCCCACAAGCGTATGCTTCAGGCAAAAAAACAACCGGGGTTGAATGGGCTTCTCTGAACATGTTTCCACTGGGTATCGCCATTTTCGCTTTCCTTGTGGTTCACCTTATTAATTTCTACATGAAGATGAAAGGTTTTATTCACTGGGAAGGTGGCGAAGTTGAATTTCCATTCTTTGGTACAATGGCTAAAGGCGAAAACGCCTATGCTTTGGTTAATGAAACTTTCCAGTTTCTGCCGCTGGTATTGCTTTATGTAGTGGGTTCAGTAGCGCTTGCTTTTCATCTTGCTCACGGATTCTGGTCAGGATTTCAGACTATTGGATGGAACAATGCCAAATGGATGCCGCGTTTGAAATTTATCAGCAACACTGTTGCCATTATTTTGGGTGGTGGTTTCGCCATCATCGCACTGGCACAGTACCTGTTTTTCTAAATTCTCTAAAAACTGAAACATGAGTAAAATAAATGCAAGGATTCCTGAAGGGCCAATGGCTCAAAAATGGACAAACTATAAAGATCACCAGAAACTGGTGAACCCTTCCAACAAACGCAAGCTCGACATCATCATAATTGGTACCGGTTTGGCCGGAGCTTCGGCTGCTGCTTCGTTGGGTGAAATGGGGTTCAATGTTAAAAACTTCACCATACAGGATTCGCCACGCCGTGCGCACTCGATTGCTGCCCAGGGTGGTATTAATGCTGCGAAGAATTATCCAAACGACGGCGACTCTGTTTTCCGTTTGTTTTACGATACCATTAAAGGAGGTGACTACCGTGCACGCGAAGCCAACGTTCACCGTTTGGCCGAAGTGAGTAACGATATCATCGACCAGTGTGTGGCTCAGGGTGTTCCGTTTGCCCGCGAATACGGCGGCTTGCTCGACAACCGTTCGTTCGGTGGAGCTCAGGTTAGCCGTACTTTCTATGCCAAAGGACAAACCGGACAACAGTTATTGCTCGGTGCTTATCAGGCTTTGATGCGCCAGGTTGAATTGGGTTCAGTAACCATGCACACCCGTACCGAATTGGTCGACATCGTAATTGTTGACGGAAAAGCCCGTGGAATTATTGCCCGCGATTTGGTTACCGGCGAATTGCAGCGTCATTTCGGACATGCAGTTGTTTTGGCAACTGGTGGCTACGGAAATACATTCTTCCTTTCGACCAACGCCATGGGTTCAAACGGATCGGCTGCCATTAAAGCTTATCACAAAGGAGCCATGTTTGCCAATCCATGTTATGCTCAGATTCACCCGACCTGTATTCCGGTTCATGGTGAAACGCAGAGTAAACTGACGTTGATGTCAGAATCGCTGCGTAACGATGGACGCATCTGGGTTCCTAAGAAAAAAGAAGATGCTGAAGCGATCCGCGAAGGGAAAATGAAACCTACACAAATTGCAGAAGAAAACCGCGATTACTATCTGGAACGTCGTTACCCTGCTTTTGGGAACCTTGTTCCACGCGATGTGGCTTCCCGCGCTGCCAAAGAACGTTGCGATGCCGGTTACGGTGTGGGAGCAACCGGATTGGCTGTTTACCTCGATTTCAAATCGTCGATCGACCGTTTAGGTCAAAAAACCATTGAAGAGCGTTACGGTAACCTTTTCCAGATGTACGAAAAGATTGTTGACGAAAATCCATACGCAACACCGATGATGATTTACCCGGCCATCCATTACACTATGGGCGGACTTTGGGTGGATTACGAATTGCAGACCAATATTAAAGGTTTATTCTGCTGCGGCGAAGCGAATTTCTCCGATCACGGTGCAAACCGCCTGGGAGCTTCGGCTTTGATGCAGGGTTTGGCCGATGGTTATTTTGTATTGCCATACACCATCCAGAATTATCTGGCCGACGATATTGCCGTAAAACGCATGACTACCAACGAAACTGAATTTACTGAAGCTGAAAAAGCTGTAAAAGCCCGTTTCGAAAAACTGATGAATATCAAGGGAAAACGTTCGGTGGACAACCTGCACAAAGAACTTGGTTTGGTGATGTGGGATTTCGTTGGAATGGGACGCAATAAAGAAGGTTTGCAGACTGCCATCGATAAAATTGCTGCCATTAAAAAAGAATTCTGGACCAATGTTCGCATTCCGGGCGACATTACCGGAATGAACATTGAATTGGAAAAAGCCAGTCGTTTAGCCGATTTCATCGAAATTGGTGATCTGATGGCCCGCGATGCACTGAACCGTGAAGAATCTTGCGGTGGTCATTTCCGTGAAGAATATCAGACTCCGGAAGGTGAAGCACTTCGTCAGGACGACCTGTTTGCCTACGTTTCATGTTGGGAATACAAAGGCAATGATGTGGAACCAGAGCTTCAGAAAGAAGAATTGGTTTACGAAAGTGTAAAAATGGTTCAGCGTAATTACAAGTAACGGCTATTTAAAAGGAGATCAATCATGGAAAAATTAATAAATCTCACGCTAAAGGTTTGGCGTCAAAACGGGTCCAAAGAAAAAGGCCGTTTCGAAACCTACAAATTAGATCAGGTTTCGACCGACAACTCGTTCCTGGAAATGCTCGACATTCTGAACGAACAGTTGATCAACGAAAATAAAGTTCCGGTGGCATTCGACCACGACTGCCGCGAAGGAATCTGCGGAATGTGCTCACTGTATATCAATGGTCGTCCACACGGACCAGATGACGATGTGACTACCTGCCAGTTGCACATGCGCAAATTCAAAGACGGACAAACGGTTACCATCGAACCTTGGCGTTCGGCTGCTTTCCCGATCATTAATGACTTGATCGTCGATCGCCGTGCCTTCGACAAAATTATTTCTGCCGGAGGTTATGTTTCGGTCAATACTGGTGGAGTTCCCGATGCCAATGCCATCGCCATTCCGAAGGTTGACGCCGACGAAGCCATGGACTCAGCATCGTGCATCGGGTGTGGCGCCTGTGTTGCAGCCTGTAAAAATGGTTCGGCCATGTTGTTTGTTTCGGCTAAAGTGAGCCATTTGGCGCTGTTGCCTCAAGGACGTGTTGAAGGCGCCCGTCGTGCCAAAGCGATGGTTGCAAAAATGGACGAACTCGGCTTTGGTAACTGTACCAACACCGGCGCCTGCGAAGTGGAATGCCCAAAAAATATTTCACTTTCGAACATCGCCCGCCTGAACCGCGAATTCTTAAGCGCGAAATTGCAGGATTAAAGGTTGTCGCGGATTATATCCGCGTTATATCTGGTGGTTACAAAACTCCACACCCAAATAATACTCAAGCTCCGAAGTTCATTCTTTGGAGCTTTTTTTATGCATTTTTTCGATCTAAAACAAATTTATGAGGTAAAAGACACCATCAGTGAAGTTCCAAAAGCCATGCTTTTTTACCCCAGAATCAATTTTTTCAACGGCCTGACAATCAAAAAATGAGTATTTTCAGACAAAAAACCCATAGTTTATGAGCAAACTGTTGTTAATATCTCTTCGAAATTCGCCAGCAATACATTGATTTGCAATTTACTAACTATCTTTTTAAACAATTTACTGTTGATTAGTTCTTTTGCGAAGGTCATAAAGGTGAATGCTGAATTTGTATATTCGCATCAGAGTACCAAAAAACTATGTTATGCCTTACAGGAGATTGCCGAATACAGATGTGGCCAGGCTTCGGGCCATTGAAGCCGGACTGGAACTTGGTAAGAGAACAGCAATAACAAAACTTGCTTTCAGCCAACAGACACTTGAGAAACTGCAGACATTTTATCCGCATTTCCTCGGGGTCATCCGTCAGCTAAATATCTCCAAACAAAACCAGTTCGATCGCTCCAAAGAGTATGGTGAGGTTTTCAGGAAAACTAAGCTTTACATGTCGCATTTTCTGCAAGTGGTGAACTTTGCCATTTTGCGTGGCGAAATGAAACCTGATGTAATCGAATACTATGGTTTGAAGATGAATTCGAAAGCAACACCTCCATTGAATCTGGAAGCCAATGTTTTAACATGGGGCGAACGGATTATTGACGGCGAACAGAAACGTGTGATGAAAGGCGGAAGTCCAATTTACAGTCCTTCAATTGCCTTGGTAAAAGTTCATTACGAAGAATTTAAAGAAGCGTATCGTCACCAAAAGATGCTTCAGAACATTACCAACCGGGCATCGGTTAAAGTGGCTGAGCTTCGCGTACAGGCCGACGAAATGATTCAAAACATGTGGAACGAAGTTGAGAATTCGATGATTCACTTTTCGGACGATGAAAAACGCGAAAAAGCCTCGGAATACGGCATTGTTTATGTGTATCGCGCTTCGGAACAGAAAAAATCAGAAGTTGAAAATTTGCAACAAAGTATTGTCTTTTCTTAATAAATCAATCAATTCGTGATGCCTGTGAGTCAATCTTGACTCATGGGCATTTTTCTTTTTGACTGTTCGCTGCGGTAGATCAGGAAAAGTAAAAATCCGGTGACGGTCACACTGAAAAGAGCCCATGGAATTTTTTCTGAGCCAGTTCCCAACTCCTCAATATCTTTTGAAATGACTCCTTTGTTGATGAAATAATAGCCCATCACACCCATGGTATTGTTTACAAAATGAGCCAGAATGGGAACCCACATTGTTCCGGTCCACACCAAAAGATAGCCAAACATTCCTCCTAAAACCATTCGTGGGAGAAACCCATAGAATTGCATGTGCATGGCACTGAATAAAAAGGCCGAAATCCAGATTCCCCAGTGGTGGTTTCGGGTCCAGTTGGTGAAAATTCGCTGAATTACCCCCCGAAACATCAATTCTTCGCCCAGAGCCGGAAGAACAGCAATCATAAAAATATTAAACATCAATCCTGAAACACCCTCCACTTTCATGAATTTCTCAATCATGATTTCAGCAGCACCTTCCATTGTTTTCATCCAGTTTTCAAGATCGGAAAGCGACTCCGGAAATCTCATCTGACTGTTCATTTCGCCTAAAAAGTTGATGAACGGAATCACCATCAGCAAAGTGAGTGCGGCAAAAAGAAAGGTTTTCTTGTCTGTTGATCGATCAATCTGGAGGTATTCGGATATGTTTCCGTGATACAACAAAGCCAGAATAATCGGAGGAACTACAAATAAACCAATGGATTGCAGCACCTGAAAATACTTCAGAAAATAAATGCTTTCCGGAGTATCAGCGTTTGCCGAAAGACTGTTCATCAAATCGTTCATTCCGACAAAAGGCAGTGCAAGTAAAATCCCAACGACCATAAATGCAAGCACTGAAGCCACCATTACAAACAGCGCAAACATCAGTTGCGAAAAAGGTTTCATTTCGCGAAAAGCAGGATTTACCATACAATTATTGTTTTATGAGGGGCGTAAAGATACTCAAAACTGCATACATCACATTCGTTCATTAGCCAATGGATTCGAATGGATGCATGAGCTGTAGTTTAAGTTTTTTTGAATTCGTGATTGCAATCGAAACAGTGATACGCCTTTCTCATGGCGATTGGATACATCATTAATAGAAACGAAATAAAAACATGCCAGCCATTGAATTTTCTGTTGATAGAACCTCCGTAACTGACATTCTCTGAATGACATACCGGACAATAAACTTTGTTGTCTTCTATTTCGGCGGCTATTCCCGTGTCATCAAGGATGATTTGTGACTGCAAAATAGCAGTGATTTGGTCGATATCTTTCTCAAAAACATTCAGTTTAACTCCGCCGACAGCTGGACTGTAAAGGGCATTTAAAGTAACCATATATTCGTCCGAAAGGAAGCATTCAATGCTGTATGAATCGAGTAGCCCTTTTACAATATTGGCGTTTATCGGATCAATAAACGACTGGTAAACAACAATTTTATCGGCGTCCATCGGGTGCAGTTTAAATTCTAAAAATTCAGATCTATTTAAGATAAAAGATTGCTTACCAAAGTTATGATTTTTAGTTCCATTTAGTCGTTTAAATCATAAATAATTCAGTGGCAATCTTATACGGTCATAATCCTTCGCAGGTAAAATAAAGCTGTTTTAACAATCATTGAGAAACTTTACACTCGTCTTCTTGTTTAATATTGAAGTTAACATTAAACAAAATTCATGAAAGCATACAAATTATTTACACCTGAAAAGGTGGGTCCAATGGAAGTCAAAAACAGGGTGGTTATGTCGCCAATGACCAGATGCAGGGCAATTGGAAATGTGCCCAATGATTTAATCGCCGAATATTACAAACAGCGTTCCGGAGCCGGATTAATTATCACAGAAGGTACTTCTCCATCGCCAAACGGGTTGGGATATGCGCGAATTCCCGGAATATTTAGCCAGCAACAAATTGAAGGCTGGAAGAAAATCACCTCAGCAGTGCATCAAAACGGAGGAAAGATATTTGTTCAGTTGATGCATACCGGAAGGATTAGTCATTCACTAAATTTGCCTGAAGGGGCTGAAGTTCTGGCACCATCGGCAGTAAAACCTGCCGGACAAATGTGGACCGACTCGGCTATGATGCAGGATTTCCCGACTCCGAAAGCAATGAGTTCCGAAGATTTGACGAAAACAAAAGCTGAATTTGTAAATGCCTCAAAAAATGCAGTCGAAGCAGGTTTCGATGGCGTTGAACTGCATTCAGCGAATGGCTATTTGCTGGAGCAATTCGTGTCGCCGGTAAGCAATATCCGAAGCGATAATTATGGCGGAAGCATTGAAAATCGCTGTCGGTATGTGCTTGAGGTGGCAAGTGCTGTGGCCGATGCCATCGGTAAAAGTAAAACGGCCATCAGGTTATCACCTTATGGAGTAGCCAGCGACATGCCTCATTATCCTGAAATCGATGCAACTTACGATTACCTTTCCGAACAACTCAATCAACTTGGAATTGCTTATATTCATGTGGTTGATCATTCGGCGATGGGTGCTCCGGCAGTACCGATGGAATTAAAGCAAACCATCAGAAATAATTTCAAAAATACAATTATCCTTTCCGGAGGATACGAGAAAGAACGTGCCGAATCCGATCTTCAAAGCGGATTGGGCGATCTGGTAGCTTTCGGACGTCCGTTTATCAACAATCCTGATTTGGTTGAACGGATGCAAAATAACCAAGCTTTATCCCAAACACTGAATATGGATCAGTTCTATACAGCCGACGAAAAAGGGTACACTGATTATCCATCCTTTAAAACATAATCAGAGTTATAAAAATCCGGCTAAGCGATTTAAAATCAGTCTCTTTGCCGGATTTTTCATTCTCTAAAGATTGGTCGTAAACTTTACTCATTTCCTGTTTTTGGGTTCCTGAAATTAATTTATACTTTTGCGCCGTGCTTTCTGTGAAAGCCGTGTACTTGGTAACCACGTAAAAAACAAGAGAAAATGAAAAGAGAAGTATCTGTATTATTTATGCTTGCCGGCATTTTATTTGCCACCTGTTTGTTGATTTCCAACATTCTAGCCACCAAAATTTTAATGATCGGACCTTGGGCAGCACCTGCCGGAGTTTTAATTTTCCCCATCGCATATATCCTGAACGATGTGATTACCGAAGTGTGGGGTTTCGCCAAAGCGCGGCTGATCATCTGGACAGGATTTGCGGTCAATATTCTGGCAGTATTGTTTTTTTCTTTGGGCATTGTGATTCCCGGAGCGCCATTCTGGCAAAATCAGGAAGCTTTCGCCACTGTTTTGGGCAACACTCCCAGAATTGTTATTGCCAGTTTGAGTGCCTATTTAATTGGTTCGTTCCTGAATGCCTTTGTAATGAGCCGCATGAAAGTAGCTACCAAAGGCAAAGGTTTTGGCATTCGAGCAATTTTATCAACATTGGTTGGTGAAAGCGCCGATTCAATAATTTTTGTCAGCATCGCTTTTGCCGGAGTTTTCCCGATCGGGGTATTGCTCATCATGATATTTACCCAAGCCGTATTAAAAACCGTTTACGAAGTCCTGATTCTGCCGGTAACAATTTGGGTAGTTGAATTTGTGAAACGCGCTGAAGGAGTTGACACCTTCGACACAAGCCTGTCGTACAATTTATTCAGGGTAAACGAGATATAGAAATCAGCCCCCTTCCCGTTCCCCCGTTGGGGGAAAGCTTTGGGAACTGATTCTCATTCTTCTTTGCCCTGAAGGGGCAATATATAAATAGCCCGGGGCGAAACCCCGGGTTGAAGCAAAAAGCGAAAAACCGTCCGCGCGAAAATGTTAATCATTGCAAAAAGGTGATTTCGGACGGAATAGAATTCGCTAAAGAAAATAAGGAACATCGAATAAGAAATAAGGAATCCATGAATAACAAAGCATTAGTCGTATTTTCCGGAGGACAGGACTCAACCACCTGTCTTTTCTGGGCCTTGGAAGAATTTGACGAGGTGGAAACCCTGTGTTTTGACTACGGTCAAAGGCACAGTATTGAACTGGAAGCTGCTCGTACCATTGCCGAAAATGCAGGGGTTCCTTTTACTTTGCTGAATCTGGATCTGCTGAAACAAATCACCCACAATTCGCTGACCGATCAGGCGATGGAAGTTGAAGAGAGAAAACCTGAAAACAGCCCACCCAATACAATGGTTGAAGGGCGCAACATGTTGTTCTTGACTTTTGCCGCGATCTTCGCCAAAGGAAAAGATATTCCAAATTTGGTAACTGGCGTGGGGCAAGCTGATTACAGTGGTTATCCAGATTGCCGCGACGAATTTATCCGGTCACTCAACCTGACTCTTAACTTGTCAATGGATTACCAATTTACCATCCACACTCCTTTAATGTGGAAAACGAAACAAGACATCTGGGCTTTATCCGACGAACTCGGAGTTTTTGATTTGGTGCGGACCCAAACGGTCACCTGTTACAACGGCATTAAAGGCGATGGCTGCGCTCATTGTCCATCATGTCAGCTGCGTAAGAATGGTTTGAAAGCGTATTTAGCCCACTAAATCCCCCATGGGGGGCTTCAAAAAGCTATCAATTTGTGTCTTAGTGCCTTCGTGGCATTTTACTTTGAACTTTAAACTTAAATCTTTAAACTGCCTTATGGATACCTTAAAAAACCTCGGAAACGAAAGCAAATACCTGTTTGAATACTCTTCGGAAATGCTCGAAAGCTTCGACAACAAACATCCGGAGAATGATACGATGGTGAAATTCAATTGTCCTGAATTTACTAGTTTGTGTCCCATCACCGGCCAGCCCGATTTTGCGACCATTTACCTGAGCTATATTCCCGATCAGAAGCTGGTTGAAAGCAAAAGTTTAAAGTTGTATCTGTTTAGTTTCCGCAACCACGGCGCGTTTCACGAAGATTGCATGAACATCATCATGAAAGACATGATCGCTCTGATGGATCCGAAATATATTGAAGTGTGGGGAAAATTTCTGCCACGCGGAGGCTTGAGCATTGATCCGTATTGCAACCATGGAAAATCCGGCACCAAATACGAGCAAATGGCCGAATACCGAATGATGAATCACGATTTATATCCGGAGAAAGTAGATAACCGATAGATTACTACCGTTTCGACAGTACATCAAACAAAGGCTGATTAATGTAATAGTTGGCAGTTCCGATTTTCTCTTTTTTCAGCATTCCGTCTTCGGCCAGTTTGTTTAAATAATTAGCGGCAGTAATTCTTGAAACATTTAGATCGTTGGCAATAAACTCAATTTTTGTATACGGGTGTTTAAATAAGTTATTCAGTAGATCCTGGCTGTAAAACTTATAATTATTCCGCAGTTTATGCTTATAGCCCAGCATCAATTCACGAATCTGAACGATTAACTCAATTGTTTCTTTGGAGGTTTGCTCAACTCCCCTGATCATGAAAAGAAGCCATTCTTCCCAATTATTCTTCTCTCTTACATCCTGTAGCAATCTGTAATAATCTGATTTATTTCGGATAATATAACTACTTAAATACAAAATTGGCAATACTTGTAATTTTTCAATAATCAAATATAAGATATTGATTATTCGGCCTGTCCTACCATTCCCATCATAAAAAGGATGAATACTCTCAAACTGAAAATGGATAATGGCCATTTTTACCAGAGGATCAAAGTCACAAATAGTTGGGTCGTTAATAAACTTTTCGAGATTGGTCATTAATCGGGTAATGTCGCTAATATCTTGTAGCGGAATATATATAGTTTCTCCAGTTGCTGCATTTTTAAGTTCTGTTCCCGGAAATTTTCTAATCCCAGCGTTGTTTGCTTCTAAAGTCCCTTGAATCTCCAAAATGGTGCGGGTTGTAATCAGCGCGTTTTTTGAAATCAATTCAAATCCTCGTTTAAGTGCTGAAATGTAGTTTTGAACCTCTTTTGAATCAAGTGGCTTAAACGAAGCGAGGTTTAATTCTGATTTATATAAATCATCGTGGGTGGTAATAATATTCTCAATGGCTGAGCTATCTTTTGCTTCTTGTAACCCAAGGGTATTTATAAGAATGTTTTGATCCGGAATTGTTGATACAATTCCTTTTAGTTCAGCCAATGCCGCATGAGCAGAAGGCAAACTCTTCAATACTGATCTGGTTTCTACATCAAATGAGAGAGGTAAATCTTTCAATTTCCAGTTTTCATTCAGCCTCATAATGTAAAGATTTATCGATTTCCTTTACAAATAAACATCCTTTTGTAAAGATTTCCTAATTTTCTTTACAGAGCATATTCCTTTTGTGAAGAATTCTGATTTTCTATACTATATATTTACTGGAAATCAAATGCATATACGAACAAATGGCCGAAAACCGAATGATGAACCACGATTTGTATCCGGAGAAAGCAGATAACCGATAGAAAATAATCGCGTCAAGGATAAGTAATACACAAAATAAAAAAACCAGCTGTTACGCCGGTTCCTATCTTTTTATTTTCCTTTTTTCCTGTCTACCTTTTCATCACTCCATAGCACAGAATCTTCACAATATTGTCCACACTTTGTTCGAGGTTAACTTTGCTGTAATCGCCAGCAGATAATGGCATTTCCAGTCCTTTAATTGCCGTGGTAATACCGGTGGCAGCCAGCGTCAGATCATATACCTCGAAAATATTTTTACGGACCCCTTCAATCAAAATACGTTTGATCATCCTGATTTCTTCCTGCCGATGTCGGTTTTTTATGTTTTCAATAAACTCGATGGCAGTCACGTCGTTTTCGAGGGCATTGTAGAAATTAGCCATACTGCGGAAAGTCGTTAATTTGGTAAGAATGTAATCGCGAAGCTTATCAACCGGATCGGTATTACGGTTCACGACAATATCAAGCTCGTGGCGCAAAATGTCAACCTCCTTTTGAATAACTGCCTGAAAAAGATCTTCCTTACTCGTAAAGTAATAATATAGAGAGCTTTTGCCTTTTCGTACTGCATTGGCGATATCGTCAAGAGTCGTTTTTTTATAACCGTATTTGCTAAATATTTCCTGAGCTATTTTTAAAATACTTTCGCGGTTAGCGTCCTTTTTATTCGACAAATTTTCAACGTTCAGTGTCATATTCAATAAGTTTTTTCAATCAGGAAACAAATATAAAAATATTTTCAAGAATAGGGTTCCCCCTCAATGTTGCAAAGAGACTGTCAATTTCCAGTTTTTATCGTCTTCTACCCTTTTTTTTATATCCGGTTTGAGAAATTTCAAATTCTCTTTTCCCTGATTTTGCCTGAATCAGGCGGAAATCCAGCTGTTTCTTTTCCAGATTGGTTCTTGAAATCTCAACTCTCACATCATCGCCAAGTTGGTAGGTTCGGTGCGAATGACGACCAACCAGACAGTAATTCTTTTCATCGAAAATATAAAAATCATCGTCGAGCGTATTGACCGAAACCATTCCTTCGCATTTATTCTCCAGTTCCACATAAATGCCCCAGCCAGTAACTCCCGAAATAACTCCGGAAAATTCCTGTCCGATTTTATCCTGCATAAACTCAACCTGCTTGTACTTGATCGATGACCGTTCGGCATTGGCAGCCTTGTTTTCCATGTCGGAAGAATGCTTGCACATGTCTTCATACTTCTGGGCATTCGCGGTTTTCCCTCCATCGAGGTAACGTTCCAGAAGCCGGTGCACCATCACATCCGGGTAGCGCCTAATGGGTGAAGTGAAATGTGTATAATATTCAAATGAAAGTCCGTAATGTCCAATGTTCCTTGTGGAATAAACAGCTTTAGCCATAGTGCGGATGGCCAGTGTTTCTATAACATTCTGTTCTTTTTTGCCTTTGACATTGTTCATTAACTGATTCATTGAACTGGTGATTTGTCCCGGTGAGCCAAGCAACAAACCATATCCGAATTTATGAATGAAATGATTGAAATTCACCAGCTTTTCGGGATCTGGCTTGTCATGAATTCGGTAAACAAATGTTGGCGGAGTCTTCTTATCGTCAGGTTTGCCAATGAATTCGGCTACCCTTTTGTTGGCCAGCAGCATAAACTCTTCAACCAATTGATTACTTTCTTTGGCTTCTTTGAAGTATACCGAAAGTGGTTTTCCGTTTTCGTCGATATTAAACTTCACCTCGATACGCTCAAAAGCAAGCGATCCTTTTTTGAAACGGGTTTCGCGAAGTTTAACTGCCAGCATTTGCAAAGTCAACACTTCATCTTTTAATTCGCCCTCGCCAGTTTCAATAATTGCCTGAGCATCTTCGTAAGCAAATCGTTTGTCGGAATGAATGACTGTTCGCCCAAACCACTGATTTTGTATTTCAGAATTATCGTTCAACTCAAAGATTGCGGAAAAGCAAAGCTTGTCTTCATTGGGGCGCAATGAGCACACGCCGTTCGACAGTTTCTCCGGAAGCATCGGAACCACGCGGTCGACCAAATAAACCGAAGTAGCACGTTCATAGGCTTCATCGTCGAGAACCGTTCCCGGTTTCACGTAATACGAAACATCGGCAATATGAACTCCAACTTCCCAAAAGCCATTTTCCAATTTCCGGATCGAAAGCGCATCATCAAAATCCTTTGCATCAGCCGGATCAATGGTAATTGTTGTTACACCACGCATATCGCGACGGCGGCTTATTTCATCTTCAGGAATTACATCCGGAATCTTCTCGGCAGCTTTCAGTACGCTTTCCGGAAAACGCAAAGGCAGATCATATTCGGCAAGGATGGCGTGCATTTCAGCATTGTTATCGCCAACATCTCCCAGAACTTCGATGATTTCGCCAAAAGGGTTTTTAGCTCTCGCAGGCCATTCGGTAATTCTGGCAATTGCTTTCTGACCATCTTTCGCGCCATTGAGTTTTTCGTTAGGAATAAACAGATCGAATGCCGATTTCCCTGAAGGAATTAAAAATGCATAATTGCTCGATTTGGAAATAGTACCCACAAAGGTTGATTTTGCACGTTCAACAATTTCAACAACTTCACCTTCGGGTTGCTGATTTTTACGGATCGCATACAAAGTTACTTTTACCTTATCGCCTTCCATGGCATGATTCAGGTTCTTACTTGATACCAATACCGGTTTATCAACCTCTTCTGAAACAACGTAAGCAAAACCCTGTGGCTGAATCTCGACTTTTCCGCAAATTGTTCCGCTGCGGGATACCAATTTGTATTTACCCCGCTGAACACTCTGAAGATTGCCGTTTTCAGTGAGTTCTTCAAGCACTACAAAAACCAGTTTTATTATTTCCTGATCGCTAATTTTAAGTAAATCGGCTATTTGTTTGTAGTTGTACGTTCGTTCCGGATGCTCATAAAACAAAGGAAGAATCGCATTTTTAAGCTTTGGCTTGTTAAACGATTCGACCAGTTTCGCAATTTTTGCTTTTTTATTTTTAGCCATTTGATGGTGTTCTAAAATTTCAGTTGAAGGTAGTAAACATTTCCGGAACAGCCGACGGAAAATGGAATCTATTTCAATTGATCAATACAAATTTAAAAAATAGCTAAAATCTGCTGGAAAGTCTAAGTTCAACACCCTTGAAATCGAGTACTTCGTAGCATACTCCCGAGTTGCATGCTGGTCCGCCACGGCGCTCGCCAGCAAAAACCTGAAGGGTATGCCTGGTATTTATCTTGTATTTTACACCTGTCCCCATCCATACTTTTGTGCCCTGATCAACAACGACCGGGTCGTTGCTTAATTCTGAAACTACGTAACCGGTAAATTTAGATTTGGATGAAAAGCCAACCGAGAATACATGATTCTGAACTTCAGCGGGATTTCGGTAAAAGCGCTGAAACTCATAGGAAGTATTCAGACTGAACGTCTCGTTCAATTTCCAGTCTGCATAAAAACCAGTTGAAATACGATTTTCTTCGAGCTTAAACGGATCCTGAGCAAAATCGCCAAACAGTTTCAGATCATGTTTCTCTTTCAATGCAAAGGAATACTCTGCAAAAAATTCGCGAAAAACATATTCTTTCCCAAAATCGTTAACGGCCCGTGTATGATTGACAATAAGGGTTGATTTATCAGGGAAATAAACAAATCCTTCGAGTTGAATTCCCCGTTCGTTTTGGGGTTGCAACACATGAGTGCTGCGGTTAAGCACTTTATAGGAGTGTTCCCGAACCAAGGCTGGAGGTTCATTAAAACCCGAGCCAAGTAAAAAATTGGAGTAGTTTTTATACTCCGCGCTCAACCCGAACCTATCCAAGCTTAAACTCAGGTTTCCGTAAAAGGCAAAT
Source organism: Bacteroidales bacterium (assembly GCA_038329265.1). Lineage (GTDB taxonomy): Bacteria > Bacteroidota > Bacteroidia > Bacteroidales > Prolixibacteraceae > Aquipluma. The sequence continues at coordinate 15,336 of JBBQMW010000073.1, forward strand.
GCAGCTTCCGAAGAAAAATCACTAATTGCAAAGTCACTTACATTCTTTGCCAATTCGGTATAATACGATAGGGATGGGAGAATTGCACCAGAGGCATTGGCCATGGCCAGCCAGGATTGCACCGTTTCATTTTCAAGATTCATAACCGCCATACCAAGTAAATGCCCATTCAGTAAATAGTCCGACTGAAAAGCAACGATACGATCTGAACGGCGGTCTTCAAAGTCAAATGTTGGAGGTAATACATTATTGAGCGGTTTGCCATATAATAACTTGGCAGTAAAATCCTTATGCCTGAATTTGGCGCTGGCTCCGAGCAAATCGCGGTGAAAATAATGTCGCGACAGATAACTTTTATCCTCCAGAATTGCTCCCGGAATTTCATAAGATCGCAATAAAATGCCCCGACCAATAGTTTCGTAGAAATTCCCGATTTTCAATTCGAGAGGTTTCGAATTGTACTGAAGACGAAATTGGGATAATCGGGTATAATTTCGGCTTTGGTATGGAGAATAGAAATTTTCGAGTGTTCCGCCAACTTTAAATTTTTTATAGGAATAATCGAGAAGTGCCCGATCATAGATGGTCGAAAAAGAGCCTGCTGTATCGCCGGGCAATTGCCCATATTGATATTCCATTAGGTTATGACCGCCTATCTGAGCCTGAATACTGGCAGAAAAGGAAATCATTATCAGCAGCAAAAACAGGATATTTCGGATCATGATCAGAGTTTGCTCAGTTGCTTTTCAATTTCCTTCTGAATGATCAGTTCATCACCAGGAACATAACCCTCATGAATCCAGACAACCTTTCCTGAGCTGTTCACGATTAGTAAACTTGGATAGGCCGATAAATTCAGCCCATTCATTAATTCGGTGTTCATATCAATCAGAACTGGATATTCGATCTGCAGCGTTTTGCACAATGGAGCTACCTTAGCGATGCTTCTTGGTCCATCGCAATTAATTCCAATAATATTCACTCCCTTTTCGCGATATTTCAGATAAAGTTTGTTCAACTCAGGAATGGCCCTGTTACAGGGTTTGCACCAAGTGGCCCAAAAATCAAGAATGGTAAGTTTTTCGCCCTTCAGTTTTTCAAACGATTGTGATTTATTTTGGATATCGTTCAGTACAAAGTTACGAACCTGTTGGGCATTCAGGATATTTACTGAAGAAAGTATGATAAAAACTGCGATGAGTAAAGATTTCATAGAAGCAAATTGTAACGAGATGACAAATGAATCAAATCCGAAAAAGGAACTAATACCACTTGATGAAATTGCATTTGGTATAAAATTAATCAGTTCCTTTTTCGGAGTACAAACTGATTTTTACTTTAACAGCATTTCAACTTTCGCTTTAACAGCGGCCAAATCACTTGCTGCACCCTGCTTGCCATCAAACATGATGTTCCCCATTTTATCGATTACCACCAATCGATCATAAGTTGTAGCATACGCTTTAGCGGTAGGTGAAGCCATCATTAGAAGAGGGAAAGTAACTCCGGTTGATTTCATAAACGCTTCTACCGCAGCTGAATTCCCATCCCATTGGTCGAGACCCAGCAACATAAACGATGGATTCGTTCCAAATGTACCCTGAAGCATCGTCTGAACATTCGGGGCAGCCGCTTTACACGATGGACAAGCATTTCCGAAGAAAAACAGAACCACTACCTTGTTTTTAAAATCGCCAAGTTTAACGGTCGTGCCTGTCAGTGATTTTAACTCAAAGGCTGGAGCATTGCCTGCTGTTACTACTGGTGTTTCAATCGGGGCTTCAGTTTTATCTTTAGTGCATGAGCTGAACGAGAAGAATACCCCAACTGCCATGGCCAAAACTGCCATACGAATACTGTTTCCTGAAAATTGATTTTTTGTTTTCATGTCTGTTTCTTTGTTAATGAATATGTCAACAAATTAACAGACCTTTTTGTCTGATAAAAATGGATAAATTTTCTTTTATAATGGACAAATTCGGAATTCTCAGGAAATCTGGTAGTTTTTGCGGTAACTGCGAGGCGCAATTCCGGTTGAATTACTGAAGAACCGGCTAAAATAATACTGATCGTCATAGCCAAGAAAATGAGCAACTTCTTTAATGCTTTTATCAGAATACATCAACAGTCGTTTCGCTTCGGTAATCACTCGTTCGCGAATAATTTGTGAGGGAGAATCAATTCCGGCCTTTTGAAGTTTTTTAGTGAGAGAAGATGCCGACAAACCCATCATTTCAGCATATTCCTCAACTTGTTTATGTTTTAAAAAATGAACCTCGATGAGACTACTCAATTTCCGCACGAATTCGAAATTAGTTTCGTCGATATCGCCAATTGAACATTGTTGTTTGAACAGTCTGTTTGAACGTATTAAAATATTTTTGAGTAGATTCTTCAGCATCTCATCCTGCATTTCATCCTTCGAATCAAACTCGCGGGCTATTTCAAACACAATGTTGTTAAAAACCACACTTTGCTGCTCATCGAGTCTAATGCTGACCATCCTGTAATTATTCACAAAAAGTAAGCCTTTGCATGATATTTCGCTATCGTGATATTCGATACAGTAAAACTCACTGTTGAACGAAACTACATAGCCACTCCAACTGCTCACCATCGACAAAGAAAGCATTTGCCCGGGAGTAATAAACAAAATGGCGGGAGACTGAATCCGGAAATCTTCATCATCAACTAATAAATAACCTTCCAAATGATTCACAATAAAGACTGAAAACCATTTGTGTTGATCGGTCATTCCTATAGATCGACTATAATTGTCGAGCGATTCAACTGAAAAGTGGGCATTAGTCAGCTGGTTTTGAAATTTATGATTCATAAATTTAAGATATCAGATTTTTAAACATAAATGTTTAACTAATTGTTTCGTCAGTCTTCTAATTTTGTGATTCCATTTGCGAAATAATTCATGACAATAAGTGGCATGTTTCGTTCAAAACCCGCTCATTTACCGTGTGGCAAAATCGGAGCGAGTAAATTTAGGCATTCGCTTTTAGCTCATTCAAAATTAGTAAATTTACACACAAATTTTCTGGCATGAAACATATTCTCACACTTCTGCTCCTGATTTTCGCATTAAATGGTTCACGTGCTCAGGCTCCCGATCCTGATTTCAACGACAAAATATCCATCAGCGAAGCTCGCAATCATCTAAAATCGGCTTTGTTTGTTGAGTCTGAAGGCTATGCAGATTACGATCTCATTTATCAACGCCTTAACTTTGAAGTCGATCCGGCTGTAAAATCCATTTCCGGCTCGGTCTATTCTTCGGTCAAATTTCTGAAAGATAATATCACCACTATTCAATTTGATTTAACTGACAGTCTGTTGGTTGATTCAGTAAAATGCAATGGAGAATTAACCACTTTTACCCATTCGCAAAACAAAATCAATGTGCAATTACTGATGCAAATGAAGAAGTACAGTATCAGTCCGATTGAAGTTTATTATCACGGCAGACCGCCAAGTACCGGATTTGGATCATTTACCGTCGAAAAACATGAGAATGTACCGGTACTCTGGACCTTATCAGAACCTTATGGTGCGATGGAATGGTGGCCATGCAAGCAAAGTTTAACTGATAAAATCGATTCGGTCGATATCTTTATTAGTTGTCCAAAACAATACAAGGCTGCCAGTAACGGAAAACTGATCTCGGATGATATTTCAGGAGAAAAACGTACCGCACACTGGCAACACCGTTACCCAATTGCGACTTACCTTATTGGCATTGCTGTCACTAACTACGAAACATATTCCGATTTCGTGGATTCACCCGATGGGAAGAAAATTGAAATCCTGAATTATATTTATCCTGAATACCTAAACGAAGCCAAAGCGAGGATGAGTGAAACCCGCGATATCATGAATTTCTACAATACCCGTTTTATTACGTATCCTTTTGCCAGCGAAAAATACGGACATGCACAGTTTGGCTGGAAGGGCGGAATGGAGCATCAAACAATGAGTTTCATGTATAGTCTGGACTTCGATCTGGTGGCTCACGAAATGGCTCACCAATGGTTTGGCGATTACATTACACTTGCAAGT
>JBBQMW010000074.1:0-19395 GCA_038329265.1 Bacteroidales bacterium
ATGGGAATAGCAATTTCTATCGAGGATGGATTAAAGTCAGGCTTATTGAATGAAAAAGAGAAACAGGATTTCTTGAATCAATTAAAGCAAGATTAAAAAAATGCAAATCGAAATTACAAGCAAGTTTCGTAAACAAATTAAAGATTGCAGGGACAAGCAATTAAGATCGAAAGTTTTAAGTATTATCGATCAAGTAATTGCAGTCGATAATATGAACGGGGTTAATAATCTAAAAAAGCTAACCGGATACAAAAACAGCTATCGGAATAGAATGGGCAACTATAGGATTGGTGTTTTGATCGACAATAATGTAGTAGTTTTCGCAGCATTTGATCATCGTTCTGATATTTACAAGTATTTTCCTTAAAGAATTTTAGCATCATCACTCCAACCTCCCTATCGATTGTAATATTCTGTAAGTTTTATGCCCCGCGAAGTATATCAAAAACATGATTTGTTCAATACCAACTTAAAATGCGCCTCCGATTACGATTATTTGCTTCGTGTATTTCAGGATAAAACTTTAACGATTAAATATTTGCCGGAAGTTATCACCAAAATGCGCATGGGCGGCATGAGTACCGGAGGAATCAGAAACCTGATCAATAAAAAGAAAGAAGATTATTGGGTACTCAAACACAATAAAATGCCATTTCCTATATGGATTTTGTTTTTAAAAAACGTTTCTAAAATATCGCAGCTAATATTCAAAAAGACAGAATTTCTCTCTAATTGATATCTACACAAAAAATTCCCCAACTTGTCTTTCTAAAAAAAACCTATTAATAATTTATTAACATATTACAATAAAATTAAAAAAAAACACTAAAACAAAAGATATGTAACAATTCATAAATCCAAATGTCGTAAATTTACGCATCACTTAGCACCCCTAATGATATGACTTTAATTATTCAAATTATTTCAGCCTTTTTAATTGGACTTATTTTGGTCTATTATTCCATCCCCATCATTGTGAGAATTTCGAATGAAAAGCATTTATTCGATATGCCTAATGCACGCCGGGTCAATAAGAATGTGGTGCCAAATTTAGGAGGAATTGCACTTTTTATAGGAATTTCGATTGCAACTCTGCTTAGTATTATTAATAATCCATTCCACGATTTAAGGTATATTTTGGTTGGTATGATTATTCTGTTTTTTATTGGAGTGAAAGATGATATATTAGTAATCTCAGCGCGAAAAAAGTTTATTGCCCAAGTCATAAGTGCACTTATCCTAATCATCCTAGGAGGAATCCGACTGACTCATGTACATGGAATATTTGGCATAAATGAAATAAACTACGTATTTAGTTTAGGATTAAGTCTTTTAGCCTATGTTGCCATAATTAATGCACTAAATCTGATTGATGGAATTGATGGTTTGGCTGCCGCAATTGGAATATTAGCATGTAGTTTTTTTGGTACAAATTTTATTTTATTGAATAATATTTCATACGCAATATTAAGTTTTGCAACAATTGGAAGTTTATCTTCATTTGCAATTTACAATGTTTTTGGACGGAAAAACAAAATCTTCATGGGTGATACCGGATCTCTATTGTTAGGATTGTTATTATCGGTCTTTGCAATTAAATACAATGAACTTGCCATCACATCCGCAGAACCGCAGCACTCTTTCTCACCGGTTTTTTCGCTGGCCATCCTGGCAGTTCCCATTTTTGATATGATACGAATATTTGCCCAACGAATCATTCATAAAAAATCGCCATTTTCGCCTGACATGAACCACATTCACCATAAGCTACTGAAAATCGGATTCTCACACCGCATATGTACCGTTTCCATTTTAGCTGCCAATCTGATAATTATTGGAATAGTTTATACTTTCAGGTCTTTGAACAATAACATTTCATTAATGATTCTAATCTCACTAGTTACTTTATTTTCTTTTATTCCAGGATTTGTTTACGAATATAAAAAGGCAAAAAATCGTCGTTCTTACCTAAAAAGTACACCTGAAAAGAAGATTCCGGCTTTTGGTAGTGAATATAAACCAGACATTGAATTACCCTTGAGGAAGAAGAAGGAAGAATATACTGAAACAAGAAAACAAAAAATTGGCGTTCGAATGAATTAATTCTACATCTCAACTACGATTCCTATACTTCCGGTAAATAAACCTTTGCTTTCAGGCGCAACAACTCCACTTACATTGGTTTCCCACCATGTTTTGGCATAGCCCAAACTTCCAACCAGACGATAATAATTCACCAATCCCGAATTTCGAATCTTCCAATCGAACTTAAATTCAGACTGCATCGTCCAGTCATAAATCCCATCTTTTGTAAAATTTAAAAGTGGATACTGATAGACATCAGATCCCCGCTGATGACTGTATATATCTCCAAAGATTTGGTACACATTGGTACTGGCTAAATCATTTGTTCCGTGCATTATCAAGCGGTTATCCAGCGACAATACCAAATCAGGAACCGCTATATTGGTCAACTTCCACTGAATTTCACCTGAATTGGGCGGTAAATAAAATCCGAGATTAAATTCATCGTGGGTATAGGTCATATCCAGAGCGCGACCAGTTGTGAAAGTATTAAATTCCGTTTCAGGATAATGTGTATAAACAAATGGTGTAAGCCTGGTGTATTTCATGGTAGAGGTGGTCCCCGGAATCAAACCTGATAATAAAGTCGTTTTCCATCCAACTTGCCAGGCATAACGGTTTCTCGGCATTTTTAATAAATTTCCTGACTTAGTAAAACTAAATTCATCAACAAAAAATCCTCCCCAGACCTTACCAACAGAAGGAATCATGGTCGCTACGTCAAAATACATCGACAGATTATCGTTGTCGCCTACATCAATTTGAGTAAAATGTGGCATTACAAAAGGTACCAAATAGGCCAATTCCAATCTTTTTGACCAAATATTTCCACCACCTCCGGTTATCTGAAGCCAACGAGTTGGAATAATCTCCAACATTTGGTAAGAAAACATCTTTTGAACCTCTCCCAAATCATACCCATAAATTTGTTTGCGATAATTTGCATTTTGGTTGGCATACGAGAATAATGAGCCGGTCAGGTATGAATAACGAATCCACTTAGCCGGTTGTATTTTAAGTTCAATCCCCGGAAACCTTCTGGCAGTTGACGAAAGAACCAGATTGTCCTCATCGTGTCCCCAGGCTCTGCGCTGATTGTTTATATTGAACTGAACAGCGCCATCGAACCACGAACCATTCAATTCGGTATGGTAAATCATTCCTGCAGTCAAATCTTCTTTAACTGGTTTTCCCTCTCCAGTAGTCGCATCAGCCAACACGTGTGCCCACATGGTTTCAAAATTAAACCGATAGGGTAAGTAAGAATATCCTAAAGACTCATAAGGAAATACAACCTGTTTATCCTTTGTATACGACTGATAAAACCTATCCGGAGTTAATCGCTCAACCGCAAGTCCCATTCCAGCGGTAAAAGTCCAATGTTCGCCAAGATCACCGGAGATATAAGGTTCTCCGATCAAACTGGTCGACCAGGTTCCATTATCGCCCATACCTGAACGAACCGAAACATCGGCACTAAAACCCGCCAGGGCAAAAGTATTTTTCGTAGCCTTTTTGTAGATCGTAAGTCCATAGGTATCCTCTGATATATCTGAGAGGTATCGGTTAACTATTTTCCTGTCCTTTTCCGATAATTGATCATTTGAGGACAGGTTTGTTAAAAGATCAGCAATAAAAACTTTCGTATACGGCTTGGCTTGAGGAAGAAAACCGAGATCACCCCTTGCTTCAAAATATTCAAGTAGCTGATATACCGGATTCGACAAAGGGACAATCTTATTCTTTAACCGTAATTCAGTTGTATCAGAAAACTTTTCATTCTGAATGGATTGAGCATTAGCGAAGCCAACAAAAACAATTAACCCGAAGGTAAAGACGGAGGTGAGTATTCTAAATTTCATAAAATCAGTATTAATTTCATTAATGTAAAGATAAACAAAAGGGCTAACAGAATAAATGCATTTTACTTAAAATGGAAACAATAATCTACTACATTTGTTGGACTATAAAAAAATGGGAAACCTTTAAATATTAATGCCCAAACAAAAAAACATATCCTTTCTGATTTTCACACTGCTGATCCTGCTTTTTTATCCGGGAATCATTCAGTTAGTTCATGAACATCATCACCCGCATATTTGCTGTCAGGATGACACCATTTCATCATTTATTACCGAAGAGGAAGCTTGTCCGGTTTGCGATTTTCAATTTGTTAGTTTTATCGCGACTCAATCCAGTCAAGTAAAAGTAAGTATTTCGCACGTAGCTGTAATTGCAACCAAAATTCCGGAAAAAGTAAGCATTTCTGAGTTATTCTACTTTTCACTTCGGGCTCCTCCGAAAGTCTGACAATCCTAATTTCAAACAAAAATCTATTCATTTTGACGACAAACTGCTTAATCAAGCTATTTGTAATTAGCTAATTGGCTAGAACCAAAATGGATTTCCAAATCGGCATATTCATATCGTCGGACTATCACACATACAAAAATAATCGTCATGCAAAAAATCATATATACATGGTTATTCCTGAGTATTATTGCTTCAGGATTTGCCATCGAACCAACAATTCACGGCAATAAATCAGCATTAAAAGGCAAAGTAACCGATCATTTGACCGGTGAGGTTTTGCCCGGAGTTTCCATCTATTTCACCGATCTGAAAACCGGGACAATCAGTAAGTCCGACGGAACCTATTCGATCAGCAACTTACCTTCAGCCAAGGTTTTGGTTCAGATTAGTTTTATCGGGTATCAGCTAATCGCGCGAACCATCGATTTATCTCAGACAACTCAATTAGACTTTGCTCTTGAGCCAACAATTACCGAAATAGGTGAAATTGTTGTTACAGGTCAAACCGGCGGAATTGAGAAAAACAGGACTCCGGCACCAATCACCATTATTCCATCTTCCTATCTGGTCGAAAATTCTGCAACAAACGTTATTGACGCACTTGCCAGGATTCCGGGAGTTTCTCAAATTACAACAGGTGGAGCAATCTCCAAACCAGTTATTCGCGGACTGGGCTACAACCGAGTAGTGGTGGTTAACGATGGCATCCGTCAGGAAGGACAGCAGTGGGGAGACGAGCATGGTATTGAAATTGATGAGTTTTCAATTAGTCGTGCAGAAATACTGAAAGGTCCGGCTAGTCTCGCATACGGTTCCGATGCCATGGCCGGAGTGATCAACCTGATGTCGGCACCCGTTCTTCCGGAAGGAACAATTCAGGGAAATTTATTGAGTAATTTTCAAACCAACAACGGTCTGTTAGGTAATTCATTAAATTTTGCGGGCAATAAAAATGGTTTGATCTGGAACCTGCGGGCAAGTGATAAACGGGCTCATACCTTTAATAACCAGTACGATGGTTCGGTTTACAATTCAGGATTTACTGAAAATGCCCTCAAAGGAATATTCGGAATAAACCGGTCTTGGGGGTTTTCGCACCTGCACCTGAGCTGGTATCAGCTAAAACCCGGTATTGTTGAAGGAACCCGCGATAGTATTACCGGTCAGTTTGTGAAACCAAATTCTACCGGCGATTCAATGATCCCCGCAAACTCGGCAGATTTTATATCATATCATCCTGATGTTCCTTTCCAGCTTGTAAATCATTATAAAGCAGTGCTCGAAAACAGTATTTATCTGGGTGCCGGAAACCTGAAAGCCACGCTCGGATTTCAGCAAAACCGCCGGAAAGAATATGCAGATTTCGCCAATCCCGATCAATATGAACTGTATTTCCTCCTCAATACCCTGAACTACAATTTACAGTATGACTTGGCTGAAAAAAACAATTTCAACGTATCATTTGGATTAAATGGAATGGGACAACAATCGGAAAATAAAGGAGAAGAATTCCTTGTGCCTGCCTATACGCTATTTGATGCAGGAATTTTTACAATCGCTAAAAAATCATTCGGGAAACTGGATTTGATTGGAGGATTGCGAGCCGATCGGCGTCAACAAAACGGCGAGGCACTTTTCCTGAATGAAGATGGTGAAGTAGTTGGTCCGGAAACTCCCGATGCTGTTGAACGTTTTGCTGCTTTCGACCAAACGTTCACTGGGTTTTCCGGAAGCATCGGAACAAGCTACCAAATCAGCAAAGCAGTCTACTCAAAACTGAATATTGCCCGTGGATACCGTGCACCCAACATCGGAGAACTCGGTTCGAATGGAGTACATGAAGGAACTTTGCGCTACGAAATAGGCAACCCTGACTTAAAACCAGAAGCCAGTCTTCAGTTCGATTTAACTGCAGGCCTGAATATTAAACATGTTGCAATGGAACTGAATCTGTTCAGTAATTCGGTTAACAATTTCATTTATAGCCGCAAACAAGCCGATGCAAACGGAAATCTTTCGCTCATTGACGGGTTTCCGGTTTATTTATTTACTTCAGGAAAAGCAAACCTGAACGGAGGAGAGTTCACGATTGACTTCCACCCGCACCCACTCGACTGGATTCATTTCGAAAACTCCATTTCCTATGTTCAAACAAGCCTGAAAGACCAACCTGATTCATCGCGCTATTTACCCTTGACTCCACCATTTCACTGGAATTCGGGTATCAAATTCGAAATTGAAAACAAGTCAAAATATTTTCAAAACCTCTATTTCAAAATTGAGATGGATTGGTATGCCGACCAGAACAGATATTTTGCAGCCTATGGAACAGAAACAGCCACACCGGGATATGTACTATTCAACATCGGGGCTGGAACCGATTTTGTTTCAGGAGGGAAAACCCGGTTTTCGTTGTATCTGGTTGCGAATAACCTGACCGATGTGGCTTATCAAAGTCATTTGAGCCGGTTAAAATACGGAGAAACAAATCAGGCAACAGGCCGATCAGGAATTTACAACATGGGTCGGAACATCAGTTTTAAAATACTGATTCCAATCGATTTTACTGCGAAGAACGAATGACTCAGAAATCGGAAGTCCAACTATTGAGTCCTTCAATAATTCAATCCTTCGATCCTTTATAAAACCTGAATAAAAGTAAATTGTTAATTCAATTTAAGCAACGGATAATCTTGGTAAAACCAATTGAAAAAACGGTACTTTTGACCCGCAAATTAGTTTACTATTTAAAACGAATCTAAATTATGACAACACATAAAAAAGCACTTTTAATGATCCTCGATGGTTGGGGAATCGGTGACGGTACTGCAAAAGATATTATAGCAACAGCTCCAACGCCATTTATGGACTACCTAAATGCCAATTACCCGCATTCGCAATTGCTTACCTGCGGCGAACATGTTGGGTTACCCGACGGACAAATGGGCAACTCGGAAGTTGGTCACCTTAACATTGGTGCAGGCCGTGTGATTTATCAGGATATGGTGAAGATTACCAAATCGATCCGCGACAAAACGCTCTGGAATGAGCCTCAAATTGTGAAAGCATTTACTTATGCAAAAGAAAATAATAAGAATGTACACCTGATCGGACTGATTGGCCCTGGTGGTGTTCATGCCTTGAGTGCCCACATGGTTGCTTTATGCCAGATCGGAACCGATTTTGGCCTGAAAAATACATTTATTCACGGCTTAACTGATGGCCGCGACACCGACCCCCGTTCAGGATTAGGATTTCTGCAAGAAGATCTTGAAAATCTGAAAGGAACCAATGGAAAGTTCGCATCGTTGATTGGCCGTTACTTTGGGATGGATCGCGATAAAAACTGGGATCGGTTGAAACTGGCTTACGATTTATATACCGAAGGAAAAGGTACACCATCAACTGATCTGTTGAAAACAGTAAAAGAATCATACGCTGCCGGTGTGACCGACGAATTCCTGAAACCAATCGTGATGGTTGACGAAATCGGGAAGCCTTTAGCAACCATTCAGGAAAATGATGTGGTCATCTGTTTCAACTTCCGTACCGACCGTTTGCGCCAGACGACCATTGCATTTACTCAGCAGGATTTGCCTGATTTTGGCATGAAAACCATGCCTTTGCAATGGTACACCATGACCAATTACAAGGCCGATTTCAAAAATGTCAATGTTATTTTCGACAAGCCAAATCTGAATAATACCATGGGCGAAATCATTTCGAAAGCCGGAATGAAACAAATCCGGATTGCCGAAACCGAAAAATATGCTCACGTAACCTTCTTCTTCAGCGGTGGCCGCGAAGATGTTTTTGAAGGCGAGAGACGATTGATGGCTCAATCGCCAAAGGTTCCAACCTACGATTTTCAGCCCGAAATGTCGGCTCCTGTTGTTCGAGACTTAATTGTTCCTGAATTGCTTAATCAAACGGCAGACTTTGTTTGCCTGAACTTTGCAAACGGCGATATGGTAGGACATACCGGTGTTTACGAGGCTATTGTGAAAGCAGTATCTGTGGTTGACAGCTGTGCAAAAGCAGTGGTTGAGGCGGCTCAAAAAGGTGGTTACGAAATTATAATCATCGCCGACCACGGAAATGCCGACAATGCCGTGAATGAGGACGGGTCGCCAAATACAGCACATTCGTTAAATCCGGTGCCTTGCATTTACATTTCTGAAAATAAAAATGCAAGAATTCATGATGGAATTCTTGCAGATGTGGCTCCTACCCTGCTCAATATTATGGGTCTGGAAATTCCTGCAGAAATGACCGGACACGTTTTGATTGAAAAATAACATAAAAGAAGTTTTGTCGCCATGCTCGAAATCGGACGCGCCATTGTAAGTTTAGACATTCTGGAAAAACATTTTCTTTGCGATGTACTCAAATGCAAGGGAGCTTGCTGTATCGAAGGAGATTCGGGTGCACCAGTCACTCCGGAAGAAGCGAAAGCCATTGAGGAAGCTTACCCTGAAGTTGCCCCATATATTTTAGAAAGCCACCGGAATGAAGTCAGGAAACAAGGTTTTGCTGTAATCGATCTGGATGGCGACCTCGTGACTCCTTTGGTAAATAACAAGCAATGCGCGTATACCTACGAGGAAAAAGGTATTCTGAAATGCGGCATTGAAAAGGCTTTTCTGGATGGAAAAATCAATTTTCGCAAACCGGTATCGTGCCATCTTTTTCCGATCAGGATTAACGAATACAAACGTTTTGATGCGGTAAACTATCAAAAAATTGACATTTGCAAACCCGGACGCGAATGTGGAAAAAAAGAAAAATTACCATTGTATGTCTTTCTGAAAGAGCCGCTCATCCGCAAATATGGCGAAGAATGGTACAATCAACTTGAATACGCCGCCGAAAATATGCCGGCAAGAAAATAGTCATTGGAAAAAAGTCATCGGAAAAAAGAAAAGAGGAAATTGAAAAAGGAAATTGAAAATTGAAAATTGGAAAGTTCAACCATTTCCGAATGGCTATTGACTTTTTCCTTGTTCTTTTCACGCGACAATTTCAATTCGGTTCTTTTCCGGATCAAAAGCCGCACTTTCGTAGTAGCCATCACCAGTCATTCGCCCTGGACTTATAATCTCGAATCCATCCTTACGAAGCATTTCAGTAATTTGGTCAACACGCTCGCGCGAACCTACCTTAAAAGCAAAATGGGCAATTCCGGTGTGATGTTTTTTGTAGTCATTTTTATTGGTTGATACGATGGGCATTTCCATCAATTCGAGCCTGCAATCGCTACCAAATGAGAGAAAATATGACCTGAATTCTTTGGAGTGATTGTAATAACCCGATCCTGAAATCGCATCAAAATAATGGGTATAGAAGTGTCTCATACCTTCCAGATCACGTGTCCAAATTGCGAGGTGTTCAATTTTCATAGCCGAATTATTTATAGTTTGTAAAGTCCTTATTTGTTTGCCTCCCACTCTTCATAAAATTGACAGAGGTAATTTTCCATAAACTGATGTCGACCCTCAGCAATTGTTTTAGCTGTTTCGGTATTCATCCGTTTTTTTAGCAAGAGTAATTTCTCGTAAAAATGATTCAACGTTGGTGCCGTACTTTTTTTATACTCTTCAAAATCGGAATGCATAACCGGAGAAATCTGCGGATCATAAATCAACCGGTTTTTATGCCCTCCATAGGCGAATGTTCGGGCAATTCCAATGGCACCAATAGCATCCAGACGATCAGCATCCTGCACTACAGCAGCTTCAACCGAACTGACGAGAGTTTCTGTCCCTGCTCCTTTGTATGACACTTCATCGATTATCTTCAGAATTAGATCAGAAACTTCAGGACTGACCTCAACTTCATACAACCATTTTTCAGATTTCAACAAAGCAGTTGATATCGAATCCGTTAGTTTCCAATCGTCCAAATCATGAAGCAAGGCTGCCATTTCAGTAATAAATAAGTCACAACCTTCCTGTCTTCCGATGCGAACCGCCATTTTCCGCACCCGATCTACATGAAACCAGTCATGTCCGCTTCCTTCGCTGCTAAATTCAGTCGAAATAAAATCCTCCGTCCTCCTTATGATTTCCCGATCGTTCATTTCTATCCAAATTTATACTAAATCTAAGTTTTTCTGAAAATATGCCCAAATTTATTTTACATCGTTAAAATAAATTTAAAGTTTTGACACAAAGCACTTCAATATGAGAAAGGTAGTCCAAATTAATTGGCATGATTTGCAGAGACAGAAGATTCTGATTTGACAAAACTCTGACGAAATGATTCCAGAATTCGAAGAAAGTGCCCGAAGAAAGCGTTTTAAGCTTACAAAATCTTAATTTTTGTTAAACTTTTAGCGAAAAAAAAAGCAAATACATATTTTTAGCTGGTAATTTTTTGAATAAGGTAATGTTAGGATATTATGGGTAAGTTAGAAGTATTGACCATTCCTGAGATGTTGCAGGTAAGCTTTAAAGATTATGCAAATCAGCAATCGCTGGTATTTGCCGGCGAGAAAAACAGAACATATGCCCAGCTCGAAGCAGAAGTAAAAAAAGTGGCCCTTCAACTCGAAGCTATTGGAGTTAAGAAGAATGATAAGGTCGCCATTTTAAGTTTAAATATGCCCCAATGGGGGATTGCCTTTTTTGCAACCTGCATAATCGGTGCTGTAGTAGTCCCGGTACTTCCCGACTTTCACACCAACGAAATACAAAATATTTTGGAACATGCCGATGTTTCGGTTATTTATGTCTCAGAAACCCTTCGCTCAAAATTAAACCCTTCAAAAGGATTGACAGTAATATCCATTGAAGATTTTACCGTCACTTCAGAAAGTACCACAAACTGTTTGTACAATGAAATGGATGAACACCAGTTTAAATACCGACAAGTTGCAGAAAACGATTTGGCATCAATTATATATACTTCTGGAACTACCGGAAAATCAAAAGGAGTTATGTTGTCGCACAAAAACATCGTTTGGACTGCACAACAAAGCTGGATCATTCAAAATATTGTTCCTGACGACCGCTTCTTGTCGGTTTTGCCACTTTCTCACACTTTCGAAAATACAATCGGACTCATACTTCCTGTCAAATACGGAGCTTCAATAAGTTACCTTCAAAAACCGCCGGTTGCCTCAGTACTTTTGGCGGCCTTAAAAGAGGTGAAACCAACCATTATGCTGGTTGTACCAATGATTATCGAAAAAATATACAAAACCAAAATATTACCTGAAATTAACCGAAAAGTTGTCACCCGTATGCTCTATAAAATCCCTGCATTCCGGAAATTGCTCAACAAAGTTGCCGGGAAAAAACTGTACGAAACTTTTGGTGGTAAATTGAAATTTTTCGGAATTGGCGGTGCAAAACTTGATGATAATGTTGAACGTTTTTTGATGGAGGGTGGTTTTCCACTCGCCATTGGTTATGGAATGACTGAATCTTCGCCACTTCTTGCAGGCGCAGGAGTTGGAAAAACGCGGTTTCTCTCTACCGGGACAGCAGTTGTTGGGGTGAAGCTGCGTATT
This sequence comes from Bacteroidales bacterium, assembly GCA_038329265.1. Taxonomy (GTDB): domain Bacteria; phylum Bacteroidota; class Bacteroidia; order Bacteroidales; family Prolixibacteraceae; genus Aquipluma. The sequence continues at coordinate 11,912 of JBBQMW010000074.1, forward strand.
TCGAGTGCTGATCCTAAAACCGGGCAGGGCGAAATTCAGGCAAAAGGAGAAAATGTGATGCTTGGGTATTATAAAGATCCCGAAATCACCAAGCAGACCTTCACTGATGACGGATGGCTTAAAACCGGAGATCTTGGATATTTTGACCGGGAAGGAAATCTCTTTATCAAGGGTAGAATAAAGAATATGATTGTTGGTTCAAGTGGCGAAAACATTTATCCTGAAGAGATAGAATCAGTCATTAACCGGATGGAATATGTTCTTGAATCTCTTGTTGTAGAGCAAAAGGGCAGATTGGTAGCTCTTGTCCATCTAAATATGGAAGAACTCGAACGAAAATACAAGGATTTAAAGTCGGAAACCGTATCGTTTTTAAACGACAAGGCCGACGAACTCCTGAAGGAAATTCAGAAAAAAGTAAATGACGAATTGAACAAATTTTCGCAAATCCAGCGGTTTGTGCTACAACCCGACCCATTTGAGAAAACACCAACTCAAAAAATCAAGCGGTTCCTTTATTATGCCTGATGTCAGAATTTACCTCCAGTATGTTATCCACTGAATTTCAGCGACATAACCTGATTTATCAAGAATTACTAAATATTTTTTTAAGAAAAGTCAAAAAAAACTATAAAGCCATTATGTTTGTAAAACTTTAATTGATTAGATTTAAAGTATATAAACACAATTTGCCATTATGTTTCCCCAAAGTCGTAAAACAGACCATCTTTCAGGTTATCTTAAACTCAATGAGAATCTTCAGATTGAAGAATTCTCAGGTCAAATCAACCAAATACTCAGGCATGAGAACCTGGATTTGGATGTCAATTTTTCTCAGATTGTTGATGACCTTAAAAAGAACATAAGTGTCTTTTTAAAAAATGAAGTAATTCCGGCCATCAAGGATAATAAAATCAAACATTTGTATTTTGATCGGAAAAACAGCATCCTCTCCATCGCAATTACACCTCTTTCCTCAGGAATAACACTTCTCAGTTTCGAGGAGACCAATCAAACGGAAAAGCAAATAGAACAAACCCTGCCTGACCAACTTCAGGAAATTATGATCAGAATTAATCCTGACATGCAGATTGTTTTTATCTCTAAAAGTTGCTACAACAAACTTGGGATTAAAGCATCCGAATTAGTAGGAAAGACTTTGGAGGAAAATCAACTATTTAAAGAAAATACACCCCTAATTACCAATCTGATTTCGAAGGCATTCCAGCAGCAAAAACAGGAAGACGTTGAAATTAAATTACAAAAAGGAGATAAACACTTTTGGTGGAATATCCTGACGATTCCAGAAAATGACGTTGCAAACAATCAACAATCGGTTCTGATTATTCTGAAAAATATTACCAAGTACAAAAATATTGAAGAAAAATTGTTCAGAAGTGAACAACGCTACCTGATGGCCATCGAAGCTGCAGATCTGGGTATTTGGGATTTTGTAGTTGATACTGATAAAACATTTTATTCACGAAGGTGGAAATCGATACTGGGCTATTATCCGGATGAACTGACAGATAATTATTCGGAATGGGAAGAATTACTCCATCCTGAAGACAAAGATCGGGTGACACGCTACATGAGCAATTTCCTGAACAGCGAGTTGCGGGTTTTTGAAGCAGAATTCAGGATGAGGCACAAAAACGGACATTACATTTGGATAAAAAGCCGTGCGACTACTTTGCGTGATGAAAACGGAAAAATTATCCGCTTGTTAGGCACAAACCGCGATATTACTGAAGAAAAGAACTCTGAAAGCGAATTTAAAAAACTTCATCAGGCCATACTTCAAAGCCCGATTGCAGTGGTAATTACAGATCAATTAGGTTACATTGAATTTTGTAATCCGGCCTTTTGTAAAATTACCGGATGGAACGATCAGGAAATCATCGGTAAAAAACCAAATGTCCTGAATTCAGGATCTCAGCCTGCGAGTTATTACGAAAAACTATGGCGAACAATAAGCGCAGGTAACGAATGGCAGGGCGAGTTTAAAAACAAAAAGAAAAATGGTGAATTCTACTGGGAACTCGCCAGTATTTCCCCAATACGAAACAATTTTGGAACGATTACCCATTATGTAAAAATATCTGAAAACATTACCTATCTGAAAAAGATTGAAAAAGACTTAAAAAAGGCCAAGCAAGAAGCTGAAGTAGCGAACAACTATAAAAACCATTTTCTGGCCAACATGAGCCACGAAATTCGCACACCAATCAATACAATTATTGGATTTAGTGAGTTGATAAAAAACGAAGAACTTTTACCACAAAAGCGTAATAAATATTCTGAAATTATTGAAGAAAATAGTCAGTCACTTCTTCGCTTGATTGACGATATCATTGATGTTTCGAAGATTGAAGCCAATGAGCTAAAGATTAAAAAAGAAGCCTGTCCGTTGGGTGATTTATTTTCTGAACTTGAAATGACCTATAATAATTTCCTGAAGCGGAAACGTAACCGAAGTCTTGAACTTAAATTTGTAATTCCGGAAGAAACACATCATGATATAATTTTTACTGATCCTTACCGGCTTCGTCAGATACTGAACAATTTATACCTGAATGCATTAAAGCACACCGAAAAAGGTAAAATTGAAATTGGCTACACCATTGTAAACGAGACCAAACTTAGGTTCTTTGTTTCTGATACCGGTGCCGGAATACCCACCAACCGGGTAAATACTATCTTTAAGCGATTCAACTACAACGATGATTCAAACGTCACCGATTCAGCCGCCTCCGGATTGGGTTTGTCTATTTGCAAAGACCTTTCGGTTTTGTTGGGTGGAGATATCCAGGTAAAATCAGTCGAAGGAGAAGGAAGTGTATTTTATCTCAGCCTTCCATACGACAAGATAAAAATACCAATGACACGTTCTGCGGCAAAAACAACTCCGCAGGCCAGGTACAACTTCAGTAATTTCACCATCATGATTGCTGAAGATACGCCTTACAACTACGAATATCTCTACAGTATCCTCGAGAAAACTGGAGCAAATATTATTTGGGCAAAAGATGGAATTGATGTTCTAAAGCTTTATTCCAGCACTAAAATCGACCTCATTTTAATGGACATACAATTGCCCGAAATCAGTGGTTACGAAGCTACGGCACAAATCAGAACAACAGATAAGTCGCTGCCAATTATCGCTCAAACGGCATATGCTATGGCCGAAGACCGCCAAAAATGTCTGGATGCAGGTTGCAACGAAGTATTGGTAAAACCCATGCGCATGGATGAAGTTTTAATTACTGTTGCGCGGTTCCTGAACAAATAAATTCCGGAAAAATACAGGCAGATTCCATTTATTCAATTTCACTGATTAAATTTGAAGCTTACAAAAGAAATGGAATATGCACTTTGAACGGTTTCCTTCCAGATTATTGGAAAATGCAGTGAATGAGTTTGCCAAACTGCCGGGTATTGGACGAAAATCAGCCTTGCGGCTGGTTCTTCATTTGCTCAAACAAGATGTTCAGGAAGTGGAGATATTTGGCAACTGCCTGATTCAATTGCGCTCCGAGATTAAACATTGTAAATGCTGCTACAACATCTCGGATACCGATATTTGCAACATTTGTGCTAATCCTTCCCGAAACCCGGCTTTGATCTGTGTGGTCGAAAACATTAAAGATGTGATGTCGATCGAAAATACCCACCAGTTCAACGGGTTGTACCATGTTTTAGGTGGAATTATCTCGCCCATGGATGGAATCGGACCTTCGGATCTTGAAATTGAATCGCTGGTGAGCCGCGTGAATGAAGGAAATATTGAAGAGATTATTCTGGCACTGAGTACCACCATGGAAGGTGACACCACCAACTTCTTCATTTTCAAAAAACTTAAAAATACTTCGGTTAAGATTTCAACCCTGGCCCGCGGAGTTTCTATTGGCGACGAATTGGAATATACCGATGAAATAACTCTGGGTCGCTCGATCGTAAACCGTATGAATTTTGAAGATTCGATTGTACATTAAAAATAGGAAAAAGAAATAAGGAAAGAGGAAATGAAGCTATCCATCGTTATTGTCAACTACAACGTAAAATATTTTCTGGAACAGTGCCTTCATGCGGCTCAAAAAGCTGCATTGAAAGTCAGTTCAGAGATTATTGTGGTTGATAACGATTCGGTTGACGGCTCCTGCCAGATGGTTTCTGAAAAATTTCCGGAGCTGCAATTAATCAGCAATAAAGAAAACGTGGGCTTTTCGAAAGCCAATAACCAAGCCATCCGAATTGCAAAAGGCGAATATATTTTACTGCTGAATCCGGACACCGTGGTGGAGGAAGATAGCTTCCTGAAAATCGTTGACTTTATGGACAAAACACCCGATGCCGGTGGATTGGGCGTAAAAATGATCGACGGCAAAGGGCACTTTTTACCAGAATCGAAACGTGGTTTACCCACTCCTGAAGTCGCTTTCTGGAAAATGTTCGGATTTTCGAAGCTATTTCCTAATTCCAAACTGTTTGGACGCTATCATCTGGGTTATCTCAGCAACGATCAAATCCATGAAGTAGATGTGCTGGCCGGCGCATTCATGTTGCTCCGGCGCGAAACATTGGATAAAGTTGGCTTGCTCGATGAAGACTATTTTATGTATGGCGAAGACATCGATCTCTCCTACCGGATCACTTTGGGTGGCTACAAAAATTACTATTTTCCCGAAACAACCATCATTCATTACAAAGGAGAAAGCACCAAAAAGGGAAGTGTCAATTATGTAAAAGTGTTTTACAATGCCATGATCATCTTTGCGAAAAAGCATTTTTCGAAAGGAAATGCCCGCCGATACAGCATTTTAATCAATCTGGCCATTTATTTAAAAGCCTTTTTGAGCCTATCTGCACAATTTTTAAAGACAGTTTTCCTTCCCCTTCTCGACGCATTGCTCATCTACCTCGGATTTGCAATTCTGCTGCCCAACTGGGAAGAATACAAATACACACGTGGCTATTATCCGCCTGAATATTTGCATGTTGCGGTTCCGATCTATATACTGATCTGGATTTCGTGCATCTGGATCAACGGTGGTTACCGAAAGAACATCCAGTTTATGCGCATCTTCAAAGGTTTAGCCTGGGGAGTGCTTTCTATTCTGGTATTTTATTCGCTGGTCGACGAAAGTATGCGCTATTCAAGAGCTTTGCTTTTAATGGGCTCAGCCTGGGCGTTTGCAGCACTTCCAACTTACCGGTATTTACTCTCCAGACTTCGAATCATGGGTTTGGATCTTGAATTTGGGAAACAAAAACGCATCGCAGTAGTAGCCGCCGAAACCGAAGCAAAGCGAATTGCCGAATTAATAATCAATTCGGACCTAAAAATTGAAACAGTGGGATATGTTTCGCCCAACGAACAGATTCACCATCAAATCTACCTGGGAAACATCCATCAATTGCCCGAAATCATCCGGATCAATAAAATAGACGAACTCATTTTTTCGTCCGAAGATATTCCATCGCAGGAAATTATCCGGATTATGCTCGATTTAACCGGACTAAACATCGACTATAAAATTGCTCCTCCTGAAAGTCTTTCCATCATAGGAAGTAACTCTATTTCAACGTCGGGCGATTTATATGTGGTCAACATCAATTCCATCTCCAAAGAGAATAACCGGCAAAACAAACGTGCGTTTGATTTGGCACTTTCGATTGTGATACTGATTCTTTCACCGGTCTTAATTGCATTTGTTGAAAGTATACCGGTTTTCTTTCTTAATCTGTTTGAAGTAATGAGCGGAAGGAAAACATGGGTTGGTTACTGTTCCGGAAGTCAAAATCATCTTCCTTCACTAAAAAAAGGAATCCTCTCCCCCGCTTCTGTTTATTCGGAGAATATTCCGGATAAAAAGAAAGATGACCTGAATATTGTTTATGCCAAAAATTACCGGCTGCTTAACGACCTCGAAATTGTCGGGAAAGCATGGAAAAATATCGGAAAATCATGAACAGCAAAAAACTTGAACTTGGAAAAATTCGATTCCGTGCGCTCGAACCCGACGACATCGATTTGTTATACGAATGGGAAAACGATATAGAAATATGGGAAGTAAGCAATACTTACGAGCCTTTTTCAAAGTATATCTTGTCCAAATACATCAAGGAATCGCATCGCGACATTTACGAAAGCAAGCAAATTCGGATGGTGATTGAGACCCTGCAAGGCAAAGCTGTTGGAGCAGTCGATCTGTTTGATTTCGACCCGTTTCATTTCCGCGCCGGAGTAGGAATTTTGATTCATAACAAAGAAGACCGCAAACTGGGATATGCCACCGATGCCTTGCAATTGCTTTGCAGTTATGCGGCGAATCACCTTCGGCTACACCAGTTATTTGCAAACATTACAGAAGACAATGTCTCCAGCTTTCAACTTTTTACCAACAACGGTTTTGAACTTTGCGGAACAAAAAAGGACTGGAGAAACACGCCCGATGGCTGGAAGGATGAACTGATGTTCCAGAAGATACTGTAGATATCTTATATTTTTGTAAATTTGTCTATAACTTATATTTAACACTTAAAATTCATGCAGAACCAATTTGTAATAACAATAGATAGCAAGGTTACTCCTGATTTTGCCCTTAGTTTCCTTAAGAACGTAAACTTCATCAAATCTATTCCAGCCAAAACAATAAGCTTGGGTTCAGGAATGGCATCGTAACAAATTCGGATAGGTTCGTCCATATTCTCGGTATTTTCTATTTTTTTTAGTTAGTTTTGATGTAAAATTACTCACAATGATTGCAGTTAAAGGAACATACGAAAATGGCATAATTACACTTGAACGAAAAGTCCGATCAAAAAGAAGTTTAAAAGTGATCGTTACATTTCTCGATGAAGAATCCAAACAGGTTACTCAAAGATTGACCTCTGAAGATTTCTCTTTCAGAAGATCAAGGGAAAAATCCAAAGGATTTATTGGTTCATTGTCTGATGCTGTAATTGAAGATAGAAAATCAGAATTATGAATATTTTTCTTGACACATCTTCATTGATTAAGCTCTATCATACCGAACAAGGTACAGAGGAACTTGACAAGTTACTTGATGAGAATTCAGTTCAGGAAATTTATTTGTCGGAAATTGCAAAGATTGAGTTTAATTCTGCAGTCTGGAAAAAAGTAAGAACTAAAGATTTGACAAAAGAGGAAGCAGTTGAAATAATTGATTCATTTCAAACTGATTACCAAAATTATACATTTATAACTACAGACCACCAATTACTTATTACAGCCCGTGATTTAGTCGCAAAATATGGATTGACTGGATTAATAACATTAGATTCAATTCAATTGGCTTCAATTGTTTCAATAAAAGAAGATAGGTATAGGCGTTTAGACATCCCAAGTTAATTGACTGATTGTAAACGAATAGGCTTAGAATAAACCATCCTTCTTAGGAGTACATCGAAGATTGTCTCCATATTTGAACGTCTATTGTGCCTAAAATGGAACTCGTCAA